>JAYEGQ010000031.1:0-5192 GCA_034659095.1 Thermotogota bacterium | reverse complement strand
GGCTCTAAGCAGATAAACCCTGCCGGCTGCGATCATGGATCCCCAGTCGGGACTTGGGGGCTGTACACCAACGCCAAGGAAGCTTAACGTTGCGCTGGCGATAAGTGCTGTTGGCATCATGATACAGATCATGATGATGGCGGTGGGGATGGCGTTGGGCATGACGTATTTCATGATGACGGAGAAAGTGGATTCACCGATTGAATAAGCGGCTTCCACGTAATCGGTCTCTTTGATACTCAAGATTTTACTTCGAACCATTCGGGCGTATGTGGTCCATCCAACGATCCCCAATGCGATGACCACGTTCAACAACCCTTGCCCCATGATACCGGCGATGGCCATGGCCAGGATGATAACCGGGAAGGAGCGCAAGATGTCAACAATACGCATGGTAACCACATCGATGACCCCTCCGAAAAAGCCGGACAAGATTCCCAGCAGGATACCGATGGCGCCTTCAAAGAGAATGATCAGCACACCAATCAATAAGGCGATTCGTGATCCGTAAAAGAGTCTCGTAAGCACGTCTCTGCCAAGTTCGTCAGTTCCCAGCCAGTGTTCGGCTGATGGCGCCTTCAAGCGGTTGAAAGGGTCCGTATCCAATGGATTGTAAGGAGTCAGCAAAGGGGCAAAGATGGCTATAAATATGACGATGCTGACGATGATGAATCCCACCAGTGCCAGTCTGTTCTTTTTAAAACGAGACCAAACCAGTGACATCTGGCTGGATTTCTTTCGTTTCAGGTTGGAGATATCTTCTTTTATCTTTTCGTATGCCAATTCGTTATTTTCCATCAGTCTCACCCGCCTGCCCTTATTCTCGGGTCCACTACCGAGTAGATAATGTCTGCTGCCAGATTTGCCAGTACAACGGCAGTTGCGATAATCAGTAAGATAGCCTGTACAACAGGAAAGTCACGGGCTAAAACGCTGTTGACCAACAGAGAGCCCATTCCGCCCCAGGAGAAAACCACTTCAACAACGACAGAACCGCCGATGATCCAGGGAAGTCTAAGGGCCAGCATGGTGATGATGGGGATCAAGGCATTTCGCAAGGCATGTTTCCAGACGACAACACTGTATTTGAGCCCCTTTGCCTTTGCCGCCTTGACATAATCCTGATTGAGGACCTCAAGCATCTCCGCGCGCATGGGTCTTGCAAACCAGGCTTCCTGTTGCAGTCCAATGGTGAGGACGGGTAGGATAATCGAGGCGAACCCCGTCATGCCCGCGATGGGTACCCACCCCAATTTCAGTCCAAAGATGTATAAAAAAAGGATACCCAGCCAAAAGGTTGGTATGGAGAGCCAGAACATGGCCTGGAATGTGGAGAAGTAATCAAGCCAGGAGTTCCGACGTAATGCCGCGGCAACACCGAGGAAAACCCCCACGGTAACCGCTATAAGCAGACCACCTCCCGTCAGGATAAGTGTTGGTCGTATCCTTTCTTTTATCAGTTCGTTGACGGAACGGTTGTAACGGATAGACGTTCCCAAATCCCCTTTAAACACGTTACCTACCCATGTGAAATACTGAATGTGCAGCGGTTTGTCCAAATTGTATTTCGCTCTGGTAGCTGCCACATTTTCCTCCGTGGCGTAGGGTCCCAGCATGATCTTCACCGGATCCCCTTTGCTCAAATGAAGGATCAGAAAGGCGATAAGCGTTACACCAAATGCCGTAATAACAGTACGGATGATTTTGTTTATCCAATACTTCTGTTTCTTCGACATAATTGCCTCCTCATATGATTAATAATATGATAAAAAACATTTTATGAAATTGTGATTCCATGCTGCTGACGAGTGTTTTTTTTCTTGTATAGTATAGCATATTTTGGATGGAGGGCATTTCAAAAAAAAGAAGAAATGTATTGACCTGACCTTAAACCCCCAACGGCTTCTTCTTAATATCCATCTCACTGTCCGGGAGAAGGCCCCATTGAAGGCAGGTGTAATAATCTGAAGCTCTGAAATCGAACTGAATGTGTTTTTTGAATACATCATATATAGAATAGTATGGTTTTTGTGCATTCTCGAATTTCTTTTCATATTTAATATAGGTCTTATTATATGTAGAAGGCGTGGAGATAATAGGTAACCATGCGGTCTTTTTCATCTCTGACAACAATTCCTGCCCTTTTTCGTCAAAACCCAATACTCTTATATACTGAGGACCGTATTCCTGAGCTTCTTTGACCTCGCTGATCGTCAATTCAAAAAGAAAATACAACAACAGACGTTGGAGTCGGGTATAGGTGAATCGCTTGCTTTTAACTGCCAATAACAGTTCATCCAACGTTTGGGCTGTCATTGAAAATGTTGAAAATCTCAAGTCTAATCCTTCGGTAAAGCCGTAATAGCCTTGGATGTGATCCCGGGTCAACGCACGGAATTTGTTAAGAATGGTGGTTTCAAAATCTTCAATATTTGGTGTGATTCGCTTAAAATCTTTGTCTTTGATAATATTCCACACTGTTGCCGGAACATTTTCTTTAATTTTTGATATTTTCCCTTGATGAAATTGCTTGCGAATTGCTGTGGCACTTGACAGGTTTTCTGATATGTCTTCATTATGATAAGACGAACCAGCTCTTTTGATACATGTGGCGGATATTGACGAGCGTATTTTTTTCAACGCCTTCAAATATTCCAGTCCCAGGATATCGTTGGAACTGGAAAGGACATCCAACACTCCGGATTTTCCCGAATGTTCCAACAGTTCGTTCAAAGCGTATTTCCTCGCATTCGGATGGGAGAATCCTTTTTTCATGTATTTCTCTTCGATTTCGGAGAGGGTGTATTCATTTTCCACCAGAATCTTTGCCGTTTCTTTCAACAGCTCAATATCACCGGATTCACTTCCGAACACTAAGTGGTCACAAAGCCCGGTCCGTTCTAGTAAATTAACAGCTCCGGAAGCAAATCCACCCGCATCCTGAAAGGCAAACAAAGCCGGCAATTCGATGACCAGATTAATCCCTGAGTCCAAAGCCATCTTAGTTCGCACCCATTTATCCGTAAACGCCGGGGTGCCCCTTTGAACAAAATCTCCACTCATCACCGCCATCACATGTGTGGCCTTTGTCAAATGAAGCGATTTTTCCAGATGATATTTGTGCCCGTTGTGAAACGGATTGTATTCAACGATTAACCCGAGAGTTTTTATGCTAAATCACCCCATTCAATAAAAATTATGTATACATTAAAAAATAATGTAGGGGAGCCCCCATGTGGGCTCCTGCGTATTCGTCCCTGTGAAAAAAATGAAAAATATAAAACTCGAAACATTGACAGCTCTTTTTATAAGATTTTTCGAGAAAAATCGTAATTAGCCGGGAGGGCACACGGGCCCTCCCCTACAGTTTTGTTTATCGAGAAACTCAGAAAACATTTCCATACCTTTTTTATTTGTTATATTTATCCTCTCCCCACCTTTCAGGATTACGTTCAATATACAAAACTGCATGTTCGTATTCCTCTTCATCTCTTATGATATGCTCATAAACTGATCTTTGCCATAATTTCTTATCAAATCTTTTCCATCCATTATTCTTAACGTGCCAAATATAATCATTCGTACTCATTGTTTTAAACCACCCAACCACATCAAAAAGTGTAGGGGAGACCGGCTTGTTGACGATGTCAAAAAGCTTGTGGCTCCCGTTAGGATCTTTTTCTTCTTCAGTAATTTTATCAGATATTTTAATAATTCCATGCAAATGATTAGGCATAACTTGATGATGAATACATTTAATCCCATCATATTTAGTTTCGATTTTCAAAAGCCATTTTACTAACATTTTTCCAGCTTGATTTAAAAACATCTTTTCTTCTTTTACACAACCAAAAAGATGTTTTTTTTCATGAGTGCATAATGTGATGTAATATAAGCCAGGGGTAGAATAATCATAATATTTCAATTTAACAGATTTCCTTCTAGATTCTTGATCATTTAGGGTTTGGTTGTTATAATTCATAATATTTCTCCATATGATAATAATATTGAATACCAGGGAGCCCACACGGTGGCTCCCCTACAAGAGAATGGAGCATGGAGTTTTTCCCGGAGGGAAAACACTCCTAGGACAGCGTATTTTCTGACCCCACACGGGCCCTCCCCTATAAAAAAGGATTACAAAAACATGTGTGTGTCTATATACCCTTGATTTTATCACGTTCTTTCATGTATAATATACCTCGTTATCAACATAAAGGGAGGAACAAACTGTGGAAACTTTGAAAATTTTGGTCTACATATTGCATGCAACAGTTTCTGTTAGCCTGATTGTATCTGTCACCATGAGCATGGCTAAACATTCATCACTTGGAGGGGCTTTTGGAGCTGGTGGCGCAAATACAGTATTCGGAAGAGAAAAGGGGTTGTCAGGACTTGGGAAATTGACGTTGTATCTTGCCATAGGCTTTATGGTCATGAGCTTCGTCACGTCTTACATGATGGGACTTTAATCGTTCGTTTTTTATGGATATAAATCAACAGGTTGAACTCATAAAAAAAGGCGCTTTCGATATCGTTTCAGAGGACGAGCTGAAGGAAAAACTGAAAAAGCCTCGTCCTTTACGCATCAAGCTTGGTGTCGATCCTTCCAGGCCTGATCTTCATTTGGGTCACGCTGTTGTTTTGAAAAAGCTCAAGCATTTTCAGGATCTGGGTCATCAGGTTGTCCTTATTATAGGGGATTTTACAGCGAGAATTGGAGACCCTTCGGGAAGATCGGCCACAAGGCCTATGCTCACCATGGAGGAAGTCAAAGAAAATGCCATATCCTATCAGGAGCAAGCCTTTACCATTCTTGACAAAGAGAAAACAGAGATCAGATACAACGGAGAATGGTTAGACAAAATGGGGTTTGAAGAAGTCATCCGCCTGGCTGCTAAGTATACCGTTGCCAGAATGCTGGAACGTGATGATTTTGACAAAAGATACAAATCCAATCAGCCCATCAGTGTTGCCGAGTTTCTTTATCCGTTGGCACAGGCTTATGATTCGGTTGCCGTAAAGGCGGATGTTGAGATTGGCGGAACAGACCAATTGTTTAATCTTCTTGTGGGGAGGAAGATTCAAAGCGATCATGGTCTGGAATCACAAGTGGTTTTAACCATGCCACTTATAGAAGGCACCGATGGTCATCAAAAGATGAGCAAAAGTTATGACAACTACATCGGTTT
>JAYEGQ010000030.1:0-5197 GCA_034659095.1 Thermotogota bacterium | reverse complement strand
TCTGAGTTTTTTGAAAAGCTCAGGGGATTACATCTGTTTTTGTTTGGAAAAGTTTAAATCCTATGATTTTTTGCTTTTTGAGGGATTTCCCCTTTTTTGGAAATGGCTGTTTTTTCGGTGGAATCATGATATCATTACATATATTAAACGTAACAGGAGTTGAGAGCATGCCACGAAGGAATTTGTCTTTAAAGGGAAAATTGAACGGTTATTTCACACCATCTGATTTTGTGATTGAAGCCTTGGATGATAACTTTCTTATGAAAGCGGATCCAAATGATCCGTGTGTGAAATGGGCAAAAAGGTTCGAAACAGACAAGATAAAGGCGTTGTTTCATCTGGGGTTTTTAACCCCTGAAAAGTGGTTTTCTCCCCCCCTTGAGTTTCTTTATACCCTTTCGGATTTGTTGATCACAAAGCTCTCAAGAATCGTGGGCATAGAACTTGAAAGGGAAAATGTGGTTGCTGAATTAACTGAAGATGAAATGAATCAATTTAAAGGACAAGTCCCTTTTGCCCTTGGGATGGAATATGTGAATCATTTGTGGTTGCGTTCCATTTGGGAAAGATTACTGGAGGTCTTTAAAGCCGAAATCCTGGAATTTGACGGGAAAGTGGCAACCTATTTTGCCCAGAAAAACGCACAAATCCACGTAGCCGGACGTATCTTTTTCCATCTGGTTGAAAATCTGGAGGATCAATTTCCCTTTGCCTTTATGGCCACGTATTCAAAAAAACCGCCAAAAAGCAAAAAAACAATACATACTCCTTTGAAAAATGCATTAGAAGAGTTTAAAGATGATGAAAAGCAACTCATCACACTCATTTCCTCGGTATTGAAAGTGTCCAATCAAAGTCACTTCATTTCCGGGCTGATGGAAAGCGGAGAGCTCTTTTCACCCATCAAACTCACCCATTCGGAAGCCTATACCTTCCTCAAAGAAGTACCCCTGTACGAAGAAGCTGGTATCATGTGCCGGGTTCCCGACTGGTGGCGAAAGAAAAGGAACAGTCTAAAGATTTCTGTTAACGTTGGACAAAAACAACCTTCTATAGTGGGTATGGATGCCATATTGGACTTTTCACCAACATTCTATATAGGCGATACTCCCGCAACTGAAGCTGAGATCAGAGAATTTCTCACCATGGCTGAAGGGCTGGTCAAATACAAGGGGAAATGGGTAGAAGTGAATAAATCCAAGTTGCAAAAAGCCTTAACCGCCTTTGAAAGAGTGATGGAAAGGGGAAAACGTTCCCCCTTATCCCTGTCAGAAGCCATGCGAATGGAATTGGATACCGAACAGACGCTTGGTGTTGCCCCTGATGGATTGGAAATAACAGTTTCCCACGGAGAATGGTTCGAACAAATGCGGCAAAACCTGAAAAACCCCAAAAAGATTTCCAAAACGCCCCCGGCCCCCACATTCCAAGCTACTCTCAGACATTATCAGGAAGACGGCTATAATTGGCTCCAACAAATGTCAACCTTCGGATTTGGAGCTTGTCTCGCAGATGACATGGGGCTGGGAAAGACAGTGCAGGTCATTGCTTTTCTTGAACTCATGCGCACCTTAAATACCTGTAAGGCTTTGTTAATCCTTCCGGCTTCACTGATTGGAAACTGGGAAAAGGAGATCCAGCGTTTTGCTCCGGAAATGAACTATCAAATTCTTCACCCCAGTGCCTTTTCCGCCAAAGAAGCCATTCAAATAGATGAATCTGCGTTTTTATCCATCACCACCTATGGAATGGCCAAACGCTTAAATATGTTAAAAGACAAACAATGGGATATTCTGATCTTGGATGAGGCACAGGCCATCAAAAATCCGGGAACAAAACAGACGAAACACATTAAAGAAATTCCCGGCCGAATAAAAATCGCCATGACAGGAACACCCATCGAAAATCAATTGGGGGATTTGTGGTCCTTGTTTGATTTTCTCAATCCAGGTTTATTGGGGAATAAAAAAGAGTTCTCGGATTTTGCAAAACAACTCAACGTCAACCCTGCCGGGTATGCCAAATTGAGAAAGATGATCAGCCCCTTTTTGCTTCGCCGCTTAAAAACCGACAAACAAGTCATCAGCGACCTACCGGAAAAGGTTGAAATAAATGAGTACGCACAACTTAGTAAAAAACAAGTCGCCCTGTATCGGCAGTTGGTGGATCAAATCGCTGAAAAATTAGATGAAACGGACAGAAAAGACAGAAGCGGACTCGTCCTCTCCAGCATTGTCAAATTCAAGCAAATCTGCAATCATCCCGATCAATACCTGGGAAGAGAAGACTATAAGCCAACAGCAAGCGGAAAATTCCAACAGCTGGGAGAGATCTGTGAGACTATTTATGAAAAAAGGGAAAAAGTCTTGGTATTCACACAATTCAGGGAAATGACCGAGCCGTTGTCCGAATATCTAAAAGAAATTTTCAACAATGAAGGTTACGTCCTTCACGGTGGCACTTCGGTAAAAAAACGCACCGAGATGGTTCAAGCCTTCAATTCAGACCGTTATATTCCTTATATGGTGCTGTCACTGAAGGCCGGTGGTGTTGGCCTGAACCTGGCAGCCGCCAATCACGTGGTCCATTTCGACCGCTGGTGGAACCCCGCCGTGGAGAATCAGGCCACAGACAGGGCCTTTAGAATTGGGCAGTCCAAAAACGTCATGGTCCACAAATTCGTCACCAAAGGGACCATAGAGGAAAAGATTGATGAAATGATCAATGAAAAAAGAAAACTGGCTGAGGATGTCCTGAGTTCAGCCGGTGAGAAGTGGATCAGTGAATTGGGTAACGATGAACTGATGGAACTGTTTCGTCTGGGAGGGGTGTAAATGTCTTATTTTGAATATGGAGAATACGTCAGTGTCGGAGAGAAAAAGGACATGGCGGATGCAGCCATCCAAAGACTTAAAAAGAAACACCCGGATATCCAACCCGTTATCATCGAAGGGAGATCCTTGGCAAAAAACTGGTGGGGAAAGGCCTGGAACCAAAATTTGGAAAGCTATGCCGATTATACCAACCGCATTAAAAGAGGTCGCAGTTATGTCAGAAATCACGCCGTTGTTGATTTGAAAATAACCCAAGGAAAAGTAACCGGAATGGTTCAGGGGACTCGTAAAAAACCATACAAAATACAAATCGATATCGATCCTCTTTCAGACCAACGATGGGAACAAATCGGAAAGCTGTGTAACAGCCGAATCGAATCCATCGAAAAACTGATCCAGGGAAAATTTCCCGAAGAGCTGAAAGAGACCTTCACAGACAGAAAATACGGCCTGTTCCCCTCTCCAAAAGAAATCCACTTCCAATGCAGCTGTCCCGATTGGGCCTATATGTGCAAACACATTGCGGCCATCTTATACGGCATTGGCAGCCGCTTGGACAACGATCCGCTTTTGTTCTTCCGCCTACGCGGTGTGGATGTCAAACAGCTGATTAAAAAGACCATGGACGAAAAAGTAAACACCATGCTCAAAAATACCGGCAGAAAAAGCAACAGAGAAATTGACTCCGAACAGATCCAAGATATATTCGGCTTGTGAAAGCTGCTTGCGGCGGGGGGGGGTCTAAACGTTATAACAGGAACATCACTGTTAATAGTAGTCTCCCAATAACCCCCTCCGCACCCTTTGGGTGCACCTCCCCCAAGGAAGGAATTTTCGTATTTCAGCAAGCCCTATTTAGCCTTCCAATGACTTATTTTCCAACTTTTCTCAAGTCTGAATAAAGGTTCCCTTTCAAAGGCCACTTCCTTGTCTTTTCCTGCAGTTCAAGATAAGTCGCATAGAACTCATCCATACCACTTAATTGTTTAAACTTGCAATCTGAGAAATCAAGGATTTGTAAAACCTCATACAACCCCTTTCCCATTCTTGAAGCAAACAGAATATCACCAAGCATTTCATCATAATCATCCAAAATCTCTTCATCTTGCTGTTTAATCGCTTCGGAATAATCAATGCTTACCACTGAAAAATTCTTAGAGATGCAAGTCTTCTTCAAAAGGATATCGCTGAGTCTATTAAAAACACTCTTGGCCTCCGGACAGAAAATATCAACCGAATAGTTTAGAATCTCTTTTTCAGACGGGAAATAATAAGGTTTCTTCAAATCATAATCAAAAATCAAACTGCTTTCATCATCATCCAATAACATTAAATAAAAGTAGTCTTCTTCCGTTTCAAATTCATCATCTCTCTCTGATAAAGACATTGTATAATCTCTTATGTTTTTAAGCGTCAGATTCGAACCGGTATGTTTTCTAAAGACTTGATGCAATTGTTTATAACTGCATACCCCATAAAGTTTAGCTAAAGCAATAATATAATCCTGGAGCTTTTGAAAATCAAAGAAGACACGCCCATTTTCCAAAAGCATCAACAGAAGAATTTCCTTCAATTCTTCAGGAACCTGTATCAACTCATCGATCCCTTTTTCCTCGATAAAAACATACCCCTTATTTGAAAGATATGCAATATCATCCGGATGTCTTTGCATCATTTCTTTTGGGTGTGATAGGATATTATCTATAAATTGTGTTACATTTGTGAGATTTCTTTTTTTCTCTTCAGTCATAGAATCATCATTATCAATATCTGACTGGATATCTTTTGACGTTGGACAAAAGAGAATCATCTCTTCTAAACTAAAGAAGAAGATCTCTGCTAAAAAATCCCGTTGAATAATCAGCAACAATTGTTGTATCAGTTCGTCTTTTTTTATCTTGTGTGGATTTTTAAGTTCATGATTTCTTGCAATAATGACCAAATCATTTTTTAAAGACCCCTTCAAACCATCTTTCAGAGAAAAATTCTCATCCCCTTCGGCAAACTGCTTCGATACAACATTCTGGTCATTCACAGGGAGGGTTGAAGAATTAACCTTCATCCCAAAATTCTTTTCTGGACTGTGAATTACACAATCTTCTTTGTTAAATTCAGAGGGATCATAATCACCACCCAGCCACTCAACCGTTTCTTCATATTCCTCATCCTTTGGATTTTCAAGAATTTCAAGAATCTCATAATACCCGGGTACTCCCCCACAATCTTCTGGAGGACAAGCTCGTTTCCCGCCAAGACATCTTGGATAATCAGTATTTTTCTCCGCAGGATAAATCCCTTCAAGCCTTATCGTATGCTCCCAATTGTCACCAAAATCGTATACAAAATCACATTTGTCGTTTTTT
>JAYEGQ010000029.1:0-25036 GCA_034659095.1 Thermotogota bacterium | reverse complement strand
TGAATGTATTAAGGGATGTTCAAAGAATCAAGACTGTTTATGAAGAAAATGGTTATCCTTTAGTTGTGATTACTCCGAGATATTATAAAGCTGAAGAGCGATTGACTTTTAAAGTGACTGAGGGAATATTAAAAGATTATCGTATTGAAGGATTGACAAAAACAAGAGAAGATCTTGTAGAGAGGGAAATTTCATTTGAAAAAAACAGTCCGGTGACTATGCGCGAATTAAGACAAACATATATTAATCTTAACAAAACCGGCTATTTTTCAAGTATAAACTTGGAACCTCTCGGTATTTCAGCAAATTCAACAGCCGTAACTATCATAGTAAAATTACAAGAAATGGAAAATAACGTAGAATTTAAAACGAATGTTACTTTCGACCCAAAATATGGCGGTGAAACAGTTATTCAAAATATATATGGGAAAATTGGATTATCATTAAAGAATCCCATGGGCCAAGGACAAACAATTGATGTTTCAACAACACTTGGTAAATACCCAAATATCAGCTTTGGTTATAATGTTAGCAGTGTTTTTCGTACCCCTATCGATGCAGGAATCAGTGTTTCTTATGGAAGAAATTTCAATCAAAGAACATTGGAGATTAATGATCCATCTACTGAGACTAATATCGCCACAGTTGTTACTTTTGAATCAGAGGATTTTACCATTAGACCTAATATCGGTTATCGAATCGATGATTTTCAAAAGGTTGGTATGGATATAACATGGGGAAGATTTAAAAATTTTGCTTTTAGTACTGATGATGCCAGTTTTACAAATCAAATCGCCAAAGAAGGTATGAAATTGATCCTTGGAGTTGATTATCAATACGACCGTCGTGACGATTTATTTAGTCCAAACGAAGGTTTTGTTTTTAACACGAGAGCTGAATGGTCTTTACCCTTTGAATTTGTGACAGATCACTGGACAAGATTAAATGAATCCATCAGTGGTTTTTATTCTCCGTGGGAAGACCACATTTTTGCAGGTCGCTTTATTTCTGCTCAAATTCCTTGGGAGGATGAAGATGATCCTATTAATTACTCCATCGGCGGGAGTAATAATATTTTTATTCGCGGAATCAACTATCAGCGTGGAATCAGGGCAAATTATGTCACCGCTCTTAACCTTGAATACAGATACAGGTTTGTTAATACCAATAACATTGCCATTGAATTTTCAATTTTCAATGATAATGCAATGGGATGGAATGAATTTAGTGAAATTTCAAATTCAAAGTTATATTCCAGTTTAGGATTTGGATTCAGATTTAATATTCCGGGTTTTGGTGTACTTAGATTAGATGTACCTTGGGATTTTTCTCCTTATCTTATATCTTCAGAAGGACCTAAATGGGGTGGAATTACTTTTGGTTATGGTCAAATGTTCTAAGAAAAATGATTGTAAAAATACACAAAGAGCCGGCCTACGTCGGCTCTTTTTACTGATTTTTTTCATAATCTTTTTTTTAATATCACTCTTTAGCCAGTCAATCCCCTGGTCTTTGGAGTATGAGTTTGTTAGTTATATAAATGCCCCTTTGGAGTGGAACAAGGGTTTTCAAAATATTGAGAATGTTCAAGAATTTATAATTTCCAATCAGTTAAATGATAGAAATATGGAATTTCTCCATTCAATCTCTGAAAGAAATAATTGTGATTTAACTATAATTGAAGCATTATTTCGCTCAAAGATAATTATTATAAGCGATGAGATAGACCATACTTTTTTCGATGAAACAGAAGTATATTTGTTTAATATTCAAAAGATTTATTCATTAGTTCTTGAAGGGTTAAACAATGGAATTTTAATTGTTAAAGCATATGAAGGATTAGAGGAGTTTTTGGAAATCATTTCTAAATTCGATGTTCAATTTCTTCGACAGGGAGATTATTTAATAGCTTCAAAAAACACTGAAAATTTTACCGAATATCAAAAAAACATGGTTAATAGAAATGAATTTTCGGAGGATATTCTCATTTATGCTGAAACAAAAGAAAAAAACTTAACCATCACAAATGCCTTCTCTTTCCTAAATATTGAGATTAAGACGATGAATCCCATAAACGAAATCCCACAGTTTCCAATTCAAATCATTGAAATTCCACTTGAATTTGAATCACCAGAAAGGCTTTTTATCTTTGCGAATCAAAAGATAAAAGATTTTTTTTACAGTCATTTTGAAGTTATTTCATCAATTGATGAGTGGCAAATGATTTATGAACTGATTGACAAGTTATGTGTTTACGGGTTTTATTACCAATTTAGCAATCAATGGTTGATTGGGTTCAAATCGCAAAACATGTTTTATGAAAATGATTCTTTCCAAAACCAAATATCAAAATGGGGTATAGACCAAACTGAAACCATTAAGCCATTTGCCAACAGTTATTATTTAAGTGTTGTGAATGACTTTTTTCTGATTTCAAATTTTAAGCCTGAAAAAGTTATTGAATTAACTGAAGACTTTAGAATCAGTCCTACTCTATTAGATTTGCAGGAAAAAATTGGAAAACGAGAAGTTTACGAAGTTGGTTATGATTTTATTGAGGAATTAGGTTTTCCGTATTATTTCTTTTCCACTTCTGATGATAAAATAAGTAAGCAAGTAATGAGAATTTTTTAAGAAGGAGTTGTTTATCAATATGAATTTTTTTACTAAACTCTTTGATAAAAACGAGAGAATAATCAAAAAATATGCTCAGCTAACAAAATACGTTTCAGAGTATGAAAAAAGATTCGCAAACGAAAAAACACAAGCACTACAAAATAGGGTTGAAACTTTAAAATCAGCTTTAAATGATTCCCAAATCTCTCATGATGAAGCAAGAACAGAAATTTATGCGATTGTCAGAGAAATGGCAAAAAGAACTATTGGCTTGAAACCATTTGATGTGCAAATCATAGGTGCTATTGCTTTGGATAACGGTGAAGTTGCTGAAATGAAAACCGGGGAGGGAAAAACTCTGGCGGCAACAATGCCGGTTACTTTAAATGCGTTATACAACAAAGGTGTGCATATGGTCACTGTAAACGATTATCTGGCCAGAAGGGATGCCTTGTGGATGGCTCCGATATATTTTTCGATGGGGTTAACTGTTGGTGTTATCAACAACCAAAGTGTCACTTATCAAGTTGTCTGGGAGGATGAGGAGAAGGCTTTAGAGGCTTTAAAAGTTGATGATTCCATTTGGCCGAAAGATCTTGATGCAGAAGTACCCAAATCTGAAGAATTGAATTCAAAAGCATTTGAGTCTTTTAAAACAAAATTAATTGAAATAGACAGAAAAGATGTCTACAAATTAGATATTGTTTACGGAACTAATAATGAATTTGGTTTTGATTATTTGAGAGATAACCTTGTCTATAGCGTGGATGCTAAATCACAACCTACGCATTTTTATGCAATTATTGATGAAGTTGACAGTATACTGATTGACGAGGCGAGGACCCCCTTGATTATCTCAGGGGCCAGTCAAGGATCTGAAGTCATTTATTCCAAATTTGCGAAAATGATTAGGAAATTTAATAAGGACGAAGATTTTGAGTTAGACGAAAAAAGCAGAACTTGTACCTTAACGGATAAAGGGATAGTAAAAGCAGAAAAATTGTTGGGAATCGACAACCTTTATGATCCATCTAACATTGATAACTTATATCATATTAATAATGCCCTTATTGCAAATTATTTGTATAAAAATGAAGTGGATTATATCGTGACTGAGGACTATGAATTGGTTATAGTTGACTCTTTTACAGGAAGACTGATGCCGGGAAGAAGATTTAGTGGAGGGTTGCATCAGGCCTTGGAAGCAAAGGAAAATGTGAAAGTCCGGGAAGAGTCTGTAACTTATGCCAGTATCACTTTTCAAAACTTTTTTAGAATGTATGATAAACTTGCGGGTATGACTGGAACGGCAAAAACGGAAGAAGAAGAGTTTGAACAAATATATCATATGGATGTATTGGTTATACCAACCAACAAACCGGTTATCAGAAAAGACAACGATGATGAAATTTACCGAACTATTGGCGAAAAATATCAGGCAATTATCAAAGAGATTAAATCGCGTTATGATAACGGGCAGCCTATATTGGTTGGAACAACTTCAATAGAAAAGAGTGAATTGATAAGTCGGGCTTTAAACAAATTGGAATTACCACATGAAGTATTGAACGCAAAGTACCATGAACGAGAAGCAGAAATTATAGCACGTGCCGGAGAAGAATCTGCCATAACCATAGCGACAAATATGGCTGGTAGAGGAACGGATATTAAATTGGCACCTGGTGTTACCGAAAAAGGTGGTTTATATGTTCTTGGAACAGAGAGGCATGAAGCCAGACGAATAGATAATCAGCTGAGAGGTCGAAGTGGAAGACAAGGGGATCCGGGACAATCAAAGTTCTATTTATCCGTAGAAGATGATTTAGTGAGAGTGTTTGGCGGAGAAAGAATCGGGAAAATTATGGATGCTTTGAAATTGGATGAAGGAGAACCAATTCATCATTCTATGCTGACTAATTTGATAGAAAAGGCACAAAAAAAGGTTGAAGGTATGCACTTCGCCATGCGTAAATATCTCCTGGAACTGGATACGATTATGGACTCTCAAAGAAAAGCAATCTACGAACATCGAGACTGGATTCTTCAAGAAGAGGATATTTCAAGTCATCTAAAGGAAATTTATGAAGATGTTGTCCAAAGAAGGGTAACAAGTTTTACTGAAGGCAATGATTGGGATATCGATGGACTTAAAAAGTCATTCAGGATATTTAATGTTAATACGGAAGATTTGAAATTAGAAAAATACAATACTGTAGAAGAGTTGGAACAGGACTGTTTCAATTTACTGTATGAAGCTTATTTAGAAAAAAAGGAAGAAATTGGTGAAGATTTTTCAGGTTTGCAAAAATTTTTGCTTCTTAGAATTGTTGATGAGAGATGGAGAAAGCATCTTGAATCCATAGAGCGAGTAAAAGAAGGAATCAATTTAAGAGCATTTGGTCAAAAAGATCCAAAAATGGAGTTTAAAAAAGAAGCACATCATTTATTTGATGAAATGATTGATTCCATATACGATGATATGGCTTCAATGCTACTAAGATTGGCAAGAACAAACACAGAAAAGGCTTCTCAGGAAGCGCAAAAAGAGATTGATTCATTACAATATACCCATGATGAAATTGATGCCTTTAATAGAAAAAAGAGAAGGAAAATGTCACAATCTTCTCAAACCAATACCAAGAAGAAACGATTTAAAGTCAAACGTTGAGGTGAAATAATTAATGTTAGGTTATGATGATAAACAAGCCTTTGTGGAGTTAAGACAAAAATTTGAGGAGACTTCTAAAGTCTTCGATTTTCAAACTGCGCAAAAAAAATTAGCAAGATTAGAAAGTGAAATGAGTGAAGGTGACTTTTGGAATGACCCGGACAAAGCGGCAGAGGTGCTAAAAGATGCCAAACTTATTCGCTCCTTAATAGATGAAATAAAAAGGATAAACAACGCCTTTGAGGATGCAAAAGTTGCCCTGGAATTTGCAGAAGAAGATGAAGGAATGAAAGAAAATTTTTTATCTTTACTAACGAAAATAAAAAAGCAAGTTCGTTCTTTCGAATTATCGATGTTGTTAAATGATAAATTCGATATGAATAATGCCTTTATTACAATACACGCAGGAGCTGGTGGAACTGAGTCTCAAGACTGGGCACAGATGTTGATGAGAATGTACTTACGTTGGGCAGAAAGAAGATCTTTTTCAACAGAAATCATTGAAACGCAGCCTGGAGATGAAGCGGGTATAAAAGGTGTCACTATATTGGTTAAAGGCGAATATGTTTATGGCTATTTAAAACATGAACAAGGGATTCATCGATTGGTAAGAATTTCTCCATTTGATTCAAATAGCAGAAGACACACATCTTTTGCATCTGTTAGTATTTTTCCTGAAATTGATGATAATATAACAGTAGAGATTAATCCCGATGATCTTCGAATTGATCTTTACAGAGCCTCCGGTGCAGGGGGCCAGCACGTGAATCGAACTGAGTCTGCCGTCAGGATTACTCATTTACCCACTAATATAGTTGTCACATGTCAGTCTCAGAGAAATCAACATCAAAATAAAGAAACAGCGATGAAAATGTTAATGTCGAAGATTTATCAACTTGAATGTGAAAAGCAAAAACAAGATGCGGATGACATTCAAGGCGTGTTAAATGATGTTTCTTGGGGAAACCAAATACGTTCATATGTTTTTCACCCATATAGAATGGTTAAAGACCTTCGCACAAACACAGAAACCGGCAATACTGATGCTGTCATGGATGGAGATATTGATGATTTTATTGAACAAGAGCTGGTACATTTTTCAAAACAAAAAAGGGATTAAAAGATGATTTTAATGTCGTTTTGGCTGGTCTTTGCTTTTTTTTTAGATCAGTTTTCAAAAAAAATTATCGTTGAGTTAATTTCCCCTGGAGAAACCATTGAGGTTTTAGGAAATTTTCTGATGATAACCAATATCGGCAATACCGGCATCTCTTTTGGAATGTTTCAAGGGTATACTCGTATCCTAATCCCAGTGGTTTTTGTCATTATTGGAATGGTTTTTATTGTTTCTTTAAAATTCGTGAAACAATCACCTTGGTTAGCTTTTGCGTTTGGATCAATTATTGGTGGTGCATTAGGAAACCAAATCGATCGTATCTTCAAAGGGGCTGTAGTTGATTTTATTTATGTTAATGGTTTTGCAGTTTTTAACGTTTCAGATTCTTTTGTTGTAGTTGGTGCATTCATTCTGGGTATTCATACTCTGTTTTTTTCCGAAAGAAAGGAATGCAAACCTCTCAATCAAGATAATGTATATAGATACAAGATTTCAAATGCAATCAATTCAGGGATATTCGATTATTTTGGGAAAAATAATCGAATAAAAGAAGATCTTATCAATTGGTTTTTCAATGAAAGTGGTATAAATACGCTTATACTTAACAAAAGTGAAGATAGTGAAGTAATGCCATCGTTTTTAAATCCAAATTTTGGAAATAATGCCAGTCCAATACTCTTCATACAGGACATCACTCATAGGAATGATATATTTTTACAACTTGATACAGAGCGTATTCAAAATCAACGTTGTGATGCCTTTTTCTTATCATCAATCAAAGGGTTCTTTAAAACCCAAGTTGTTTTTGAAAATGAACGAGAATTTAAAGCTAACTCCATTTATCATTCCATATCTAACAAAAGAATTAAAAAAACAGACAAAAATCCTTTGTTAAAACTAATATTAATGGATAAAGACCCTGGGAAAAAACCAAAAAAAGAGACTGAAGGGAGACCTGTGATAATGACAAATAACGACTTTATTCTTGAAATTGTGACTGAAGAAATACCACCTACAGAAATATTAGGATTGCAAGAACAATTCGAGAAAGGTTTTTCTGAATTCCTTCATAACTTAAGGATAAAGCATGATCAGACAAGTTTTTTTTATGCTGCAAGACGTTTTGGTATTTACATCCATAATATGGCCTTGGAGCAAATCGATCTTGAAGAAATTAAAAGGGGACCAGCAAAGAAAATTGCCTTTGATGCTGAAGGAAATCCATCAAAAGCTTTGTTAGGATTTTTAAGAGGAAATAAAGCTGCCGAGGATGATTTAATTTTTAAAGAGGAAAACTCAAATGAATATTGTTATATTAAAAGAACGGTTAAGGGTGAAAAGACAAAGAAGATACTTGAAAAAGAACTTGTTCATTTTCTTGAAAATCTTAATTTTAAAAAACCCATGCGATGGGCCAATGGTGAATATAAGTTTGTAAGACCCATACATGGCATTTTATCTATCTTATCCAATGAATTGGTAGCGTTTAACTTTATGGGGATACAATCAACAAAAACAACACTTGCTCATAGACTAAAAGATGCTAAAGTTAATATTGAATCAGCTGAGATTTATTTCGAAAAAATGTTAGAAAACAACGTTTATGCGGATCAAAAAAAACGAAAAGATAAAATAGTGGGAGATATCAAAAAGATTGAGAAGAGTAATGATATTCAAGTGCCAATTGATGAAGGGTTAATTGATGAAGTAACTGCAATAACTGAATATCCCAATGCTGTTTTAGGAAAATATGATGAAAGATTTTTAACACTACCAAAAGAGGTTTTAATAACAACTTTAAAGCATCATCAAAGAACTTTTCCCGTTTTGAAAAACCAAGATATCATTCCTTATTTTCTTTCCTTCCAAGATAATGAAGAACATTCTCAGGAAAATGTAAAAGTTGGTTATCGTAAGGTGATTGAAGCAAGGCTGGAAGACGCCCTTTTTTATTATCACGAAGATTTAAAAAAACCTTTTATAGAAAGAACTCAAGAATTAAAGGATATCGGCTTTCAAAATAAACTGGGCTCTCTTTTTGATAAAGTTATTAGAGTCGACAAACTTTCAAAAGAAATATGTTCCTTTTTTGAATTAGATGAAGAGACAAGAGAAAAGGTTCATAAAACCAGTATGTTGTTGAAAAATGATTTAACAACGCAAATGGTCTACGAATTTCCTGAGCTACAAGGAATTATGGGGAGAATCTATGCCAAAAATTCCGGAGAGACTTACGATGTTTATCAAGCTATTGAAGAACAATACGATGAACAAGCTCCTGAAACATTATGCGGTTCTATAACAACCTTATCAGATAACTTAGATACAATTGCCGGAAATTTGTTGATTAACAATATACCAAGCGGATCAAAAGATCCTTTTGGTTTAAGAAGAGCGTTGACAAAATGTTTAAAGATCATTATCTCAAGAGAATGGGATATGGATCTTAATCATTTCTTTTTGGTTTCTTTGAATTTTTATGATTTTGATTTAACTGAAGAAAAAAAACAAACGTTGTCCAACATCTTTGTTGAACTATTGAAAAACAGAATAGAATTTTATCTCAGTGAAAATGATATTGACTATGATGTTATAAATGCCACAATACATCTTGCCAAGAACCCTATTCGGTGTATCTTTGCAGCAAGAAGTTTAATGGATATTAGAAAACATGAGGATTTTATCAATCTTACTCGAATATTTGAAAGAATTCATAACATTAGTAAAAATCACAAATCCCATTATTATGACGCCAGATTATTTGAGCATGATGAAGAAATTCAATTAGAAGAGAAGTTTAATGACATAAAAGATGAAGTGGGCCAAGCTTTAAACCGATTCGATTATAAGACAGCCTTGGAAGTGGTCAAAGGACTAAGAGTACCAGTTGATAATTACTTTGATAATGTTTTTGTTATGTCAGAAAGGGAGGATTTGAAGTTAACCCGTTTAGGTTTTCTAAAAACAATGGACGATTTTTTGCTAAATTTAGGGAATTTTAGTGAAATTATTCTGAATAGCGAGAATGAAAATGAATAAGGGAAGTTATTTATTATTTATTGAGATGCCCGAGGATATTGTGGTGACAATATTTGGAAAAGAATGTCCTATCCAAAATGGATTATACACCTATGTCGGTTCTGCGATGAAAAACCTTAAGCAAAGGATCAACAGGCATATGTCTTTTCAACAAGGTGGTTATAAAAAACATTGGCATGTTGATCAATTACTTGAGAAGGGCAAGGTCATCTCGACATTAGCATTGCCAAGTGTTAAGCGTACTGAAGAAGAATTATCCATGTTTTTATCAACCTTCTATCAGACGATTCCCGGATTTGGAGCAACAGATTGTAAAAGAGTAGATTCAAATCTTTTTTATTTAAGTAATCATTTAGAAGACTATTTCTCAATTATAAGAAAGGTATTGGAGTATAATTGCAACAAGAAAATGAAGAATTAAAAAAACCAGAACTGCAAAAGGTAAATTATAAAGGTATCATTTATCTTCTATCTCTTATCATGGTTATTGGAATTGTGGTGCTTTATAGTTCCAGTTATATCATCTATTATAAATATCCCGAAATGGATTTTGATTATTATCTTATCAGACAAATGATTAACATCATTGTTGGATTGGTTTTCATGTTTATACTTGCCGTTATACCATTTAAAAAACATATGAAAATGGCTCCATTTTACATGGTGGGGGTTGTATTTTTATTGTTGGCTGTTTTTATATTTCCTGCACAGGGTGGAAGCAGCAGATGGATTGATTTTGGGCTTATGAATCTACAACCTTCTGAATTGGCAAAAATATTTCTCATTTTATTTCTTTCATCCTATTTTTTTAGAGATAATGAAAATAGACAGAATGGGATTTTAGAGCAATTACTGATCCCTTTGGGCTGGATCATTATGATCACTTTGCTGGTAGCAGCTGAACCAGATTTGAGCAGTTCAATGATCATTTTTTTGATTGGATTAATTGTATTATATATAAGTGGTTTGAAATTTTCTTATTTTGTTTTCATCATGATCATTTGCATCATTGGCATCGTTATGTTATTCCAACTTGATTTACTGAAACCTTATCAGATGGAGAGAATTCAATCATTTCTAGGCTTGAGTCAAGATATAGCATCTGAAGGCCAGGTGGATGTGAGTTTACAAGCAATTTCATCCGGAGGTTTTTTTGGTGAAGGTTTAGGAATGGGAAATTACAAATATATCATTCCAGTTCAATTTACCGATTTCATCTTTGCCATTTTGGGAGAAGAATTAGGCTTTGTTGGTATGGCCATTTTTCTTTTCCTTTATTATTTCATGTGTAGAAATTTGATAAACGCCGCAATTAATGGAATTTACAATAATGCCGCAAAAGTGTTTATTGTGGCATTTGCTTATTTAATCATGTTGCAAGTAGTAATCAACGTGGGTGTTGTGTTCGGATTGCTTCCTCCTACTGGAGTGACACTACCCTTTGTGAGTTATGGGGGTAGCTCCATGATGGCATTTTTAGGTGGGTTCGGATTCTTCCTCAGTGCATTGAATGAAAAAGCAGAATGAAAATTTATTAAATAAACAACAAAGGAGTTTTTATGTCTTATAAAACAGCAAGAGAACTTGTTTCCACTTTTGAGCAGAAACGATTGGCAAAATTTTCCGTCCAGTATGAAGAACTGCTTACTTCTTTAAGCCCAGCTGTAAGAATACAAGCTATAAACGGGCTGATGAAACTTGAAATTCACTCAAATAATGTTGAGGGATTGTTGAAGGATCCCAATCCATTGGTCAGAAAAGCTGCGGTAAGATACTACCGTGAAAATGGTGTGAGTGATGATTATAAAAAAATACTACCTTTACTGGATGATCCTGAAGAAAAAGTGGTTGAAGAAGTGATACAAACTATTTTTTGGCTTACCTCGGAATATGATATTAAATCTTTTTTGGAGAATGATTCCCCAAAAATAAGATTTACAACTTTAAAGACTTTAGAGGAAGAAATTGAGGATGAGAGATTAGAAAAACTTATTGAAGATATGAATCCAAAAGTAAAAAAATTGGCTTGGATGATAAAAACTAATAGATCAGATGATCCGGATTTTTTAAAAAGAGTCATTCAAGAATCGGATGAATTCCTGTTAAAAAAAACAGCATTAAAAAAAATATTACCTTATGATGCTTCATTATGCATAAAAATAATTGAGACAGATATTGAAGACTCTAATAAATTCTCTCTTAAAGAGCGTCGTTCTTTATTAAGTTTAATTAAAGATATTCCCTTAGAGGCTGCTGAAAAAATTATAAACAATCAAGTTGAGAAAGTTCAAGATCCAGAATTGTTGGACAAATTAATTGTCCCCTACGTTGTTATTAATATGGAAGCACCTGCGAAAGTTATTGGTGTTCTTAACTCTTTGTCTCAAAATGATAACTCTCAAATCAGAGTTCAGGTGTTAAAGGGTTTTTCAAAATTAAACGAAACTTCTACCGTCGAAACAATCAGATCGATGTATAAAGACCCTGATGAGAAAGTTAGAGCAGCCTGCATTGCTACAATGATAAAAATGCTTGATTATTATCTCGTTGAATTAATCGATGAACTGGTTCTTGATTATAGTAAACATGTAAGAAAAGCTATTATTAAGGCCATTGGGAGATTGAAAATCGAAGATGGTTACCATCACATTCTATCCACTATCGACAACCATTTAGAAGATGATTCTGTGAGAAAAGAAGCAATGACAATAGCAGCACGATTAAAATTGGCAGATGCAGCTGATGTACTTGAAAAAATAATCAGGAATGAATACGAAGAATTTGAAATAACGAACCATTCAGCAAGAGCACTTTTGAGAATTTCACCTGAAAGGGTAATTGAGTTGTTCAGTTAAAATATTTTAGAAAATAGCCAAATCAAATTCTTTTTTCAATGGCTCCACTTTAACAAACTTTTCCGGGAATTGCTTGATTGCAAAACTGGTTGAGAATTTGTCTAACGTAAATTTCTTTTCACCATCTTGATCTGTTAAAGCAAATTCTATGCTCGTTTCATTTTGCCAACAATGAAGATCTTTAACGATTGCTATTTTTATGGTTTCAAATTTCTTGTTATCCATATCATAGCGTGTGCCAAAATTCAACTTCAATTTTTCAAAACTTCCGGAAAAATCAAAATCTATTTTCTTTGACCTTGAATATTTTGTATCGAACCCCAAAGTAGTTTTATCGAACTTGAGATTTAGGGAATTCTTAATATAATTGATCTTTTGATCAGCTTCTTCTTCTTTTGGCAATATTTGGATGTCAGTGTTATTTACAAGACTGTCAATCGGACCAATTTCCCCAAAGGAAATCGAGTTTTTATTGGTTAACTTGTCTAAATCTAACCCCTGACTTTCTTCATAATAGTTAAAAACTAACTCAAAATTTGAAGAGAACTTTTTAAAATTATTAATGGGACCAAATGCAAAACCAAATGAATCAGTTAATTTTCTTATGTTGACATCCTGATCATATAGATAAACAAAGTTTAGTTGATTGTTAAAATAGTTATTATTAACAGCAAAGCTATAATCGGTGGATAAAAATTTCGTGTCACTAGCATCAAATATACTTGTTGTGTCAAATTTGAAACGAGTATCCAATAATCTGAAATCTGTATTTGTTATTAATTTGGGATTAGATAATTTCTGCTCATCTTTTAAAAAGTCGTAGGAAGTTTTAACGGTAATTTTTGATGAAATGAATGCAAGATCTAGCATTGAAGTTAAATTCACCAAATTTTTCTCTTTATTATAATTAAATCTTGAAGTATTTCCGTCTGATTTGAGAAAAACATAATCATGAGTGATTGTATTTTTCCAGATAAAAAGGTTAATATTTAGATTAGTTATTACATTTTCCGAATATCTGTAGGCCTTTTCATCCTGATAATCCTGTAACAAACCCGCTCTCATTATATATTGAGTATTGATTCCGAAAAAATTATTCCAACTAAATCCGATTTTTGGTAAAGTGAAAGTATTGTCTATCTTAAAATCATCGGTGTATTCATCTTGACTCTTAAAAGAATAATTAATATCTGTGGTAAAACCGTTCACCAATTTTACATCTCTAATGATAATCTTCGGTAATGCTGATGAAAGACCATATTGTCCATTATAGTTTAACTCTGATAATTTTTCCAAAAAAGAAACTGAGGCCTCTGATGTATTGGCAGCGCTGAATTTTAAATCTTTGAAATTCAAGCTAATAGGAAATATACCAGGTAAAAATTCAAAATCCATTTTTGAGATCGCAAAAGAAGGTAAGGTAATCGTATTGGCGTTTTTATTAATTGACCGTACTTCGCTTTTACTCACATTGAATGAAAAGGGAGAATTGTTTACTTTTCCTTTCACATTAATCCCATAATCTGTATTCCTACTTGCTATTTCTTCATTTGCTATACTCATTTTATTATTAAAAAAGAATAGTGTTTCAAGCTGTTCATCCCATTTTCTTGCCAATTCAAAATTCAGTTGATTGGATCTGTTGGAGAAATCCTCTTGCGTTTTTTGTAGCCCATAAAAATAGACCCTTGTTTTGCCGTCCGGTAATGTAAATTTATTCTCAGCACCTATTGTATTCCCTTTTTTATCACCGTCACCTACCGTGTCAAAAAAGACCGCCCCAATTTCATCTTCTTTGGAATAGTAATTGAATCGCAAGTGTGTTTGTATCCCTGAAGAACCCGTAAAAGTGAAAGACGACTCTACCGGCTGAGCCTTTCTTTCAAGTGAAGAAAAATATACCGGATACGGTAACACGGGGATATCATATATATACATTAAGAGATCATATGCAATAATTTCATTGCTTTCTTTGACAACAATATAGTTTGCCTGGAAGCGATAATGTGGTTTTATATCTTCACAAGTAGTTAAATAGCCCTTTTGCGCCTCAGTCACATTTTTTTCATCAAAAGGTTTGCTTCGGCTTTTCTCAGCGGCCAGTATGATTTCTTTGCTTTTACCCTTTGCGTTTTTTGCTTTGTAAGTTCCTCTAAGCTCATACAAAAAATACGCTTTTTTTTGGACATAAGCTTTTAGACTTTTGGATGTAAAGGTTTCTTTATCTTTATAGAGATAAACCGGTGTGCTATCAGAGGACTCAGCATAAAAATATTCAACAGTGTCTTCATTTACAAAAAAAGCAGTTACTGTAGGGGCATTAATGATTATATCTTCGTATTTGATTTCAACACCCTCTGAAAATACTACTTTTTCATTATCGCCTGAAAAGTTAAAAGCCCCTGCTGAAATTTCCACCTTGATCTCACCAGGACCCGGTACAATGCTTTCATCCTGGGTAAATGCCATCAGGGGTATTAGGAGCATGATCAGAATAAATTTGTGAAGAAATTTGCTTTTCATAAATTTTTTGATAACCATCATTCTCGCTTTCAACTAACAAAGAAAATCCGGAGAGTTGATCTCCGGATTGTAGATTATTTTAAGGAATTATTCCTGTTCTTCCAATTCTCTTTTTCTTTCAGCGATAATTTTATCCTGTTCATTAGAGGGAACCTCTGCATAATGTGCAAACTGCATCGTGAAATAACCTTTCCCGCTTGTTATTGAACTTAATTGATTGGAAAAATCAAGCATTTCAGCGTATGGTACCGTAGCTTTAACGATTTGATATCCCTTAGAACCTGCTTCCATTCCCATAGGTCTTCCCCTTCTGGAAGTTATTTCACCCATAACATCACCTGAGTTTTCTTCGGGTGTATGGACTTCAACATCCATAACAGGTTCAAGCAATACCGGTTTAGCATCCTGCATCCCTTTCTTGAAGGCTTGTCTTGCTGCTATCTGGAAAGCCATATCTGATGAGTCCACATCATGATAAGAACCATCGTACAGTTCTACTTTGATGTCTACAACGGGATAAGAAGCTAAAATTCCTTTTTTCATGGCTTCAACGACACCTTTTTCTACAGACGGAATATAATTATTAGGGACTGATCCGCCAAAGATGGATTGTGCAAATTCAAATCCTTTTCCTCTTTCAAGTGGAGAAACTTTGATTTTTACATGTCCATACTGACCGTGTCCACCTGATTGCTTTTTATGCTTATACTCCACAGCAGAATTTCCTTTAACCGTCTCTTTGTAAGGAATTTTCGGTTGTCCAACTTCAACATCTACTTTAAACAGCTTTTTTAATCTTTCTATCATAACATTCAAATGCGAAGTCCCCATACCTGAAATAACGGTATCATTGGTTTCTGCATCGTGTTCCCAAGAAAATGTAGGATCGGATTCTGAGAGCTTTGATAAACCGTTAGATATCTTATCGATATCACCTTTGGATTTCGGATGAACTGATTTGGTTAACATAGGTTCCGGGTATTCAGGTTTAATGACCATTAATTTTCTGGAAGGATTGCATAAGGTATCCCCCACTTCACTTTCTTTTAGTTTTGGGATACTAATAATATCTCCAAGGGCAGCAGTCTCAATTTCATCCTGTTCTTTACCGTTTGTGTGATAGATATGGGACGCTTTTTCATTTGAGTCTTTGTTAACGTTTACGACAGCACTTCCGGTTTTAATCTCTCCAGAAAGTACTTTAACAAAAGACTGTTTTCCTATAAAAGGATCAACTGCTGCCTTAAAAATGTAACCGACAAATGGTGCATCCTTCTCCATGCTCAATTCGAAATCTTTTTCGCCTTCTGCCATCTTCGTTTCAAGAGGTTTTCTTTGGATAGGATTAGCACCTGTTGCTTTAACAAGGTCTACAAAAAGATCAATACCAATATTCTTTAACGCTGATCCGCAACAAACTGGTACAAGCTGTCCTTCGGCATAAGCACTTTTCATTGCTTTTGCAAGTGTAGGGCCATCAATTTCCTCTCCACCAAGATATTTTTCCATTAAGGTATCATCAGTTTCAACAATGTCTTCAACCAATGCTATTCTTAATTCTTCAACTTGTTCTTTAAGATCCTCAGGAATGTCAGCTTTTTCTTTCTTTCCGCTGCCATCATCTGAATAAACGTAAGCACAGTTATTTAATAAATCTACAATACCTTTAAAAGTATCTTCTTTACCAATTGGTAGATAAACAGGTACAATGTTTTTATCAAAATTTCCTTTCAGATCATCAAGGATTTGATTAAAGTCAGCTCTTTCTTTATCCATTTGATTTACGAAGACCATGATTGGTTTATTAAGCGCCTCAGCTTGTTTCCAAGTTCTCTCTGTTTGAACTTCTATACCTGACGCTGCGTTTATCACTGAAACGGCATTTTCAGCGGCAAAAAGCGCTGAAATAACTTCGCTTAAAAAATCTCCGAAACCGGGTGTGTCCATAGCAATGAATTCGTACCCGTCTTTTTCAAAAGTTCCAAACCCAACAGAAAGCGTGGTGTTTTTTTCCTTTTCTAAAGGATCGTAATTCATAGTTGAACCGATTTCGCTGATTTTCCCAGACAATTTTAACATTGCCTCGATGATTGTGCTTTTCCCAGAACCATTGTGACCCATAAAGGTCATAGTTCTCCTGTTTTCTACTTGTACTGCCACAAAACGCACCTCCAAACGGAACAATTGTCTTTTCCGCTTAATCTATTAGAATTTTAAAAATACTGTTTAGTCGTTTCTATCAACTAAAATACCAACTGGGATACCGGGTTCACCTGAAGAGGGTTGATTGACTATTCTGGATCCGATGGACATCACAGATGATGATCCTCCATCAAAACACATGGCATCTGAATATCCTTTCTTTAAAAGGAATTCAGTTAACTCGTCATAAGTTAGCCCGGAACTTGCCGTTTGATACCCATCGATGACCAATAATATTAATTTGTTTTTTGAAAGAGCAAGAACAGTTCTTGGGGTCCTGCCTTCTATTATTCTTTGACCATAAGTTGCTCTAATACTGGTGGTATCCTCAACTTTCTGTCCCCCTGACAATAGCATCGGTCCACCTTCAATGGCATCTGTAATTTTGTATTGAAATCCCGGGACTATAAATTGCATCGAAAAAGGATCTCCGATTTTGATAAATTTAGATAATTCTTTGGGATTGAATACTACTACTTTTCCACCTTTAGGTACTTTGGGAGTATATGTTTTCGAAATAACCTTATCATCAGAGATGACGACATAATCTCTGATGGAATCCTGTGGAATTAATTTTTTAAAGTTATCAGTATAAACTATAACATCACCGTTTTGGCTGTATTTATTAACCCCTTTAACCAAAAACAGGGATCCTCCTATACGCAGGTGTATTTCGGTATTAATGTCCAGTATTTGATAGGTGTTTTTATCTGTTTTAACAAAAAATGGTCTTGGATAATAAAAAGGTTCAGATTCGATTTGACCATCTTTTATTAAAATACCAACGGGGAAATTTGTTGAAGTATCAAAATAGGAAGCGTTGACACCACCAATTGCAAAGTTTTTTCTGACCATATTGCTTAGTTTATCTTTAGAACCAAGACCATCGAATGCTATTTCAGGTACTATTTTTACATCTGCCTCAGTCAAATCTACTTCAAGATAGGTTACTTTTAGTGTCGATTGTTCAAAAATTTCTTTTTTTCGATACCATTGAACACCTTGTGAAAGTACTTCGATTTCTTCAAGATATGGGTCAACGTGAGAAAAAT
This sequence comes from Thermotogota bacterium, assembly GCA_034659095.1. Classification (GTDB taxonomy): domain Bacteria; phylum Thermotogota; class Thermotogae; order MWEM01; family MWEM01; genus JASUTC01. The sequence continues at coordinate 6,964 of JAYEGQ010000029.1, read as the reverse complement.
ACACGGTTGCTTTATTCCCGTCTTTTACGAGCCTGTAATCAATTGGTACATTAAATTGAATGTTAAATTCAGAGTAAAAGGAATCGTTGTTCTTCAATATAATTCCTCTAATAGTTGTTTCATCGGGATTGGCAGGGAAAACTGTAATATTCGCTTCATTACCCTTCGTATTAACTTTGATGATTGATTCTACGTCAAAAAATTGTGATGAAAACTCGAATGTTACCGTTCTCAAGTTCATTTCGGCGTTGACTAATCTGATAATGGAATTTTCTTTGTATACATAATATCGTTCATTTGAAAGGAATTTCAAATTCAGAAAGGGAAAAACAGATTCAGCGGAAATAAAGACACGGTCATTTATCACCATCACAAGTCCTTCATATTTTTCTAGAAAATTGAGAAAAATCCCACTATATGGATCAATAATCAATGTCTCCCCCATTTCTTTATTGATGATGTAATATTTATTACTGCCGGAAAAAGATGTGACACCGGCACCAAATTCAGTTAATGCTTCCACGGCTATCATTAGTTTTCCGCTAACAATCGATACATCCGGTTCTCTAAACCTTGTATACCCTCCATCTGGCTGAATGTAATACAATTCTTGAGAAAAAAATGATATCGATACTAATAAGAAAATTCCTATTAAAAAATAAATTTTAAGTTTCAAAACAGATAGTACCCCCAAATACAGTTCACAGAATTAAAAGAAAAAACCTGTGAAGTTTTCCCATTTAACCGATTATATCAAAAATTAGTTGATTTTTTTCAATGTTTTCTTTCTTACCACATATGATCGCTTTTTTCAAGGTCGAAATGGATTCTTCTAATCGTATCTCATCGTTATAATAAACCTTGACAATTGTATCATCTTTTTTTAAGAAGTCGCCAGGTTTTTTTAAAAAATCAAAACCAACTGAATAATCAATCTTATCATCTTTTGATTCTCTTCCTGCTCCTATAAGATTTGCCGCAATCCCAACTTCCTGCGTGTTGATTTTGCAGAGATAACTATCTTTTTCCGCTTTCATCTCATATACACCCTTATTTGTTAACATGCGAGTTGGATTCACAACATAGTTGATATCTCCGTTTTGAGCTTGAACGAATTCGAGAAATTTATCATACGCTTTTCCAGAACTTATACTTTCCTCAAGTCTTTCCTCTGCTTCTTTTAGATCTATTGATAAAGCCATTTGTAGCATATACTTTCCTAAAGTAATGCAGAGATTTGTAAAATCATCAGGCCCATTACCTTTTAGAGTATTAACTGCTTCAATTACTTCTAATGCATTACCAATTTTATTTCCCAAAGGTTCGTCCATATTCGTTAAAATGGCTACCGCCTTTTTCTCGGCTTTGTTGGCTATATCAACCATAATTGTGGCTAATTCCTTAGCTGATTTGACATCAGGCATAAAAGCACCTGACCCTACTTTAACGTCCAAAACAAAAGCATCTGCGCCTCCTGCTAATTTCTTACTCATAATACTTGAAGCGATTAAGGAAGGTTCATCTACTGTTGCGGTTACATCTCTTAGGGCATAAATCTTTTTATCTCCTGGAACAAGATTTGCAGTTTGTCCCGCTAAGGCAAAACCAACAGCATTGACCTGTTCAATCCATCTTGACATATCAATATCTGTTCTAAAGCCCGGGATTGATTCCAATTTATCGATTGTTCCTCCTGTGTGACCAAGTCCTCTGCCTGAAAGTTTGGCTACTTTTGCTCCACATGCAGCTACCATAGGTCCTAAAACCAAAGTAGTTTTATCCCCTACGCCACCTGTCGAATGCTTGTCAACAGTGATTCCCGTTATTTTCGAAAGATCAACTGTGTCACCCGAATACCTCATTAATTCTGTTAAGTAATATGTCTCTTCGTTTGTTAAGTGTTTGAAATAAACAGCCATTAAAAAAGCTGCTGTTTGATAATCAGGAATTGTGCCGTTTACACAACCATTTATCATGTATTCCAGCTCATCGTTTTCCAAAATTTCTCCATTTCTCTTTTTCAAGATGATGTCATATGCTCTCATATATGATGCCTCCTTTATTGAAAAAAACCTGATAACTTTTTTTGCTGAGAAAAGTGTCTCTTAATTTTTGATTGTATAATTTCATATCTTTGAGAACTGATTTGTCCATATTCCAACCAATCCAAAAGTATGTTTTCTTTAATCTTCTCAAGCAATGGTTTAAATGTCAACCTGTGAAAAGGAGTAGGTCCATAGAGTCCTATTGCATGTATATGTTCTTTTGTGCCATAACCTTTATTCTTTTCAAAACCAAATTTTGGATACCTTTTTGAAAAGCCTCTCATAATACTATCTCGAACAACCTTTGCTATATTTGAAGCTAAAGCAATTCTTAAAGAACGAGAATCACCGTTTACGATTTGTCTGTTGGGATATTCAATTGATAAGTTCTTTCCATCGATTAAGGCTAAATCAAAAGGTATTTTTAGTTTTTTCAGGGCACTATTCATCGCCATATTTGTACTGATTAAGATATTGTAATAATCAATTGTAGAAACATCACTCAATCCAACTGCATAACAAATTTTGTTTTCTTGTACAAAATCCCAAATCTCATCTCTCTTCTTCTCGCTTAATTTCTTGCTGTCGTTGATAAATGGGATGCTTAGAAGTAAACTTTTTTCTTGCACTTCTGTTAAGAAAACTGCAGCAGCAACAACCGGTCCTGCAAGTGGCCCTCGGCCTGCTTCGTCCACACCAACAATCTTCCCGGAATACCTAATAAATTCTTTATCTATCCAATCATACAAAATCGATCACCTTGTCTAAGTATAACGCAAAAGTAAAGCTTCCCAAAGTAAGTACAAATAAAAGATAGTCAGACAACTTCATTTGAAGTTTAACATACTTTGTTCTTCCTTGAAATCCATGATAGTATCTTACATCCATCGCTAAGGCCAACTCGTCAGCTCTTTTAAATGAGCCCACTAAAAGAGGTATTATGACAGGAAAAAGGGCTTTCAATCGTTTGATTATGTTTTTGTCTTCAAGCTTCGCTCCTCTTGCTTTCTGAGCTTTAATGATTTGATTGGCTTCCATGGAAATGATTGGAATAAATCGAATTGCCAATGACATGATCATTGAAATTTCATGGGCATATTCTTGCTTCAACCCCATTTTTTTAAAAAGACTTTCAGTTGAATCAGCGATTCTTGTTGGTGAGGTTGTAGCTGTTATCAATAATGATAGGCCTATTAACAAACTGAGTCTTAAAATAATGATGAAAGCATTGCTCAACGCTTCATCTGTGATTGTTAGAATTCCAAAACTAAAAAATACTTTCCCTGTAGCATCGAACAAAGGAAATATGAAGGCTAATAAAAATAAAACCCAAATGGACTTGAACGATTTTAATATCGTAAAAAACTTAATTTTAGAACCATATAGCATGGCACAAACGACACATGCAATGACCAAAAAAGAAAGCCAATGATGAATTAAAAAAAGAACGATCATACCGTATAATGTAAAAACAAGTTTAATTCTGGGATCTGTACGGTGAAATAAAGACTCTACAGGAATATAACCGCCAAAAATAAAATCAAAATGCATCATTTTTCTCCAGTAAACAAACAGTTTGTGCAGCAATACCCTCTTTCCGGCCTTCAAAACCCATGCCTTCTGTTGTTGTCGCTTTTACACTAATGTAATTACTTTGAGTATTCAATGTTGATGAAAGCTTTTGACAAATAAGCGGAATATATTGCCTTAGTTTTGGTTCTTGAGCAATAACAACAGAATCCGAATTGATGAGGCTATAACCGGACTCAAAAACTTTCTTGTAAGTATATTTTAAAAGTTCTATACTATTAGCTCCTTTATATTTTTGATCTGAATCTGGGAACCATGAGCCGATATCTCCCAGATTTAAAGCGCCGAGTAAGGCATCAATAAACGAATGTGTCAAAACATCAGCATCTGAATGGCCTGAAAGTCCAAATTTGTAAGGGATATTTATTCCACCTAAAATCAATGGTCTGCCTACTTGAAATCTGTGTACATCATATCCAATGCCGATTCTCATGTACGAATTTTAACAGGCATGATAATATGTAAAAAACCCGATATTTCTGTATCGTTGATTTGAAGAGCATTATTCCCATCAACAAAATTCATTTCAAGCTCATCACCGTCAAAGTGTTGAAGGCCTTCTATCAAATAACCTGGATCAAATGCCACCAGCATGTTTTTACCTTCTTGTTTTATTTCATAAGGAATATCACCATCACCTTTATCTTGAGATCTTGCTGAAATTTCAAGTTTGTTTTCTTCTATATTTAATTTGACCGTATCACCTTTTCCCTTGGCGATAATATTGATCAATTTTAATGCTTTTAGTATTTCAACCCTGTCAATGATTATTTTTGTTTGAAATTGCTCAGGTAAAACAGCTTTATAGTTCGGGAAAGAAACATCCATTAGTCGAGCGGTAAAGAGTATATCCTTTATTTTTGTGATAACCTTTTTCCCGTCAAATTTAATGGTGAAATGCTCCTCATCAGATTCTTTCAAAAGTGATTGAATTTCTTTCATGCTTTTTAACGACAAAAAAAAGCTTAAATCAGGTCTTTCTTCATCAAAAACAACTTCTTCTGTAACAGCCATTCGATAACTATCCGCTGAAACCAACCTTAAATATTTACCGGAAAATTCCCATAAAACACCGTTTAAATTTCTGATCATTTCATCTGTGGAAGTACAGAATAAGACTTTTTCTATCATCCCCATTATTTTTTCTTTTGGGAGGTGAATTTCTTCTCCCACATTATCAAAATCAAGTTCAGGATAATCATCTGCATTCATCACTGGGATCTTTATTTCTCCAGCTCCTGTATGGGCTATAGTCTTATTGGGTTCTAATGTGAAATGAACTTCATCTTTTAAGAGATTTTTTGATATCTCTTCCAGTGTCAGAGCATCAATCACATATGATCCTTGTCCCTCAAGATAAAAGCTCTCGACTTTTATCATCATTGATGATTCCATATCTGTAGCAGAAAAATAAATATTGTTATCTTTTGAATGAATTTTGACACCTGACAGTATTGGCTTTATATTTTTTTTAGGTATAATACCGACAATTTTTGACGAAGCATTCATCAATTTATTCTTTTTCATTGAAAATTTCAATTATCTCACCCCATTATGTATTTTAATATTTTCAGGCTCATTGTTAGAAATGACCTCTAAAAGAACATTGAAATCATTTCCAAAATATCGATCATTTTGATGCGGTTTCTGTGTTTTTTGAAGTACAACTAAAATCTTTTTCAAATTTGTCCCTGTTTCCAATGGTTTTAAAAAGTCAAGACCTCTCATAGCTAACATTAATTCGATGGCTGTTACTTTTTCACAATTCGCAATAATGAAATACGCCTTTCTTACGGAAATGGAACCCATTGAGACGTGATCTTCTTGAAAAGCAGATGTGGGAATACTATCAACAGATCCTGGATGGGATAATGCCTTATTTTCCGATACCAACGATGCGGCAGTATATTGCCAAATCATAAAACCCGAGTTCAGTCCTTCTTCACCTTTTGCTAAAAATGGAGGCAATGAGGAAACTAAAGGGTTAACGAGACGGTCTATTCGTCGTTCTGTAATGTTGGATAATTCCGATAATGCAATTGCAACAAAGTCTGCAACTAATGCAATGGGTTCTCCATGAAAGTTTCCACCGCTAATTGCTTCATTTTCGAAAATGATTGGGTTATCGGTTACAGAATTAAACTCCCTTTCAAGAACCGTCTTCGCATAATCAAATGTATCTTTCACAGCACCAAAAACTTGTGGTATTGCTCTAAGGGAATAGGGATCTTGAACTTTACCGCAGTTTCGGTGAGAATTCCTGATTTCACTGTTTTCTAATAGGTTTAATATTTTTTCAGCAACATATATCTGTCCGGGATGTGGGCGAAGTTCTTGAATCCGCTTATCAAAAGGTGAAGTAGATGCTTTTAAAGCATCTATAGTAGAGGCTGCGGAGACGAGAGTCCATTTAAAAAGTCTATATGCCCGAATTAAAATATTGCTTAGAAGCGAAGTCATCATTTGTGTTCCATTTAACAACGCCAAGCCTTCTTTTTGTGCTGGTATAAAGGGATGAATACCTTCTTCTTCCATCGCTTCTTTTGCTAGTTTTAATGTCTCTTTATGGAAAACTTTTCCTTCTCCAAGCATCGTCATGGCTACATGAGCCAAAGGTGCAAGATCACCACTGGCACCAACTGATCCTTGAGCCGGGACATATGGTGTGATACCTTTATTTAGAAATTGAACAAGAATTTTAAGGGTTTCATATCTGATTCCTGAATATCCTTTAATGAGTGAATTGATTCTTAACAGCATCATTGTTCGAACCACTTCTACAGGAAGGGGTTCTCCAACCCCCGCTGCATGAGATACAATGATATTCCGTTGAAGTTCTTTAGACTTTTCCGCATTGATATGGACTGATGCCAGTGCTCCAAACCCTGTAGTTACACCATATACAACAGCCGATTGTTCAACAAAAACCTTAACCCGTTTTGCACTGATTGAAATTTGATCGATACACGATTGTGCAATCTCAATTTCTTCATTGTTGTAGGCAATGGATTCAACCATTTTCAAATTCATATTTGTACCATCAATACTATGCATCTTTTCCCCCTTGCAACATCATATTTTTTTCTTCTTCAAGTACTTCTAAATTTTCTATTAGAAGTAACATTTTTTCTTCTATCTTTGAATTTTGATCGGTTAGTTGCTTTAGCTTTTTGTAATCTTTGACATTCACTGGAAGCAGCATTTCTTTTTCCAATTGTTGATGTTCCAATTCCAATGTATTGTATTCTTCGTTAATATCATTCATTGTTCTTTCAATTTTCTGAATCTTGTTTTTAAGCGCCTTTTGCTTCTCATATGCCAAAGGTTTT
>JAYEGQ010000028.1:0-5287 GCA_034659095.1 Thermotogota bacterium | reverse complement strand
TGCCAGAGCTTTTCTTCTTCCATGCCATCCATGTCACATGCTTGTTCTTGACCATTTTGAATCAGATAGGGTTTGCTGATCCCGTGGAAGAGGATGAATACGGCACGCATTGTCGGGCGCTTGAGTATTCGGTTTTCTGCCCCGCGAATGACAGCGTCTTGCTCTCTATATGTAGCATAAGATGTGTAAAAAAGCAAGTGTGTTATGCAAGATGTAGAATGGACAAACCACTTGGCTCCAAATGGTTATACATAGTATAATCTAAATGATGAAGGGAGTGATCTTGTGAAAAAGAAAAACGATATTGCAATTCGTTCGAGTGCAGCAGAATACCTGACATATATTGCAGCAACAGGTGATGATTCTCAAAGCTTTGAAATGAGGTATGAAGACGAGAATATTTGGCTGACACAAAAGATGTTGGCGGCTTTATACGATGTAGAAATTCCAACAATCAATGTACATATCAAAAAAATCTTTTCTGATCACGAACTACAAGAGGAAGCAACTATTAGAAAATTTCTAATAGTTCAAACTGAAGGTTCACGTCAGGTAAAAAGAGAAGTGAAACATTACAATCTTCAAGTCATTATTGCTGTTGGATTTAAAGTGAATAACGAACGTGCTGTACAATTTCGAAAATGGGCAAATCAAATTGTAAAGGATTTTACAATCAAAGGGTTTGCAATGGATGATGAACGACTAAAAAGTGGAGGAACCATCTTAACGGAGCAATATTTTGAAGAACAGCTTCAACGCATTCGTGAAATACGATTGAGCGAAAGAAAATTTTATCAAAAGATCACTGATATATATGCCACAGCTATTGATTATGACGTGAATGCAACCGCTACGAGGAGGTTCTTTTCAACAGTACAGAACAAACTTCATTGGGCTATTCATGGTCACACTGCTGCGGAAGTCATCTATAAGCGTGCAGATGCAGGAAAGCATCATATGGGATTGTCGAGTTGGAAAGATGCACCGAATGGGAAAATACAGAAGTTTGATGTATCCGTTGCTAAGAATTATCTAAGTGAATCAGAAATGGCACAACTACAGAGACTTGTTTCTGCTTATCTAGATATTGCAGAGGATATGGCGCTCAGGCATATTCCGATGACCATGAGTGACTGGGAAACACGACTTAACCTTTTTATAGAAGCTACTGACCGTGACGTTTTACAAGATGCGGGAAAGGTTACCGCTGAAATTGCTAAAGCTCATGCAGAGAGTGAATTTGAGAAATATCGAATTGTTCAGGATCGATTGTTCAAGAGTGATTTTGATAAGCTTTTGGAAAGTACAGAAGCGGATTGATTCAACTGATAAGGAATCTTTGCAAAACCAAGGGGTACAAAACCACAAGCCGTCCCCCTCTGCTTTTAGAGCTTTGATTGTTAAACTGTTTGATGTATAATTGATTATCAAGCAAAAAAGGGGAATGTGTATGTTTAAGTGGCCAAAAAAAGTAGAAATTGCGCTTCCTGAAAAAATTGGGAACCCCGGACTTTTTGTTGGAAGGAAAGAAGAATTTGATTTTTTCCTCGGGGACTGGTATAGGAATCTTGAGGGGAATTTTGCCCAGAATCAGGCGATTTTATCCAGGAGGAAAAAGGGGAAGACTTCTTTTATGCAAAGGTTGTTCAACATTCTCTGGAGTGCTTCTCTTGAGAAAAAAACTGGAGAACTGGATGTCATTCCCTTTTATTTTTCAATTAGGGATTCCGAGCAGACCTTGGGCATGTTTGCCACGGAATTTTTTTCTGAGTTTTTAAAGGCCTATCTTTCATATACAACAAAAGATCAATTGTTTTTATTTCAAAATATCAGTTTTGATGAAATTGGCCAACTTATTCAAGATGAAGAATTAAAGGCACTGTACACGACCATGTCTGGTTATATAAAGGAAGATAACTGGCATTTTATGTGGAAAACAGCAAGCGAAGCTCCTGCAACCATTGGACGACTAAAAGGCGTAAAAATCGTTCAAATCATCGACGAATTCCAGTATATCAACGAATATATTTATGATAAAAATGGGAAGAAGATAGATCATATGAGTGGGACTTACATGCATGTATCTGAGATGAGAGAAGCTCCTCTAATTATTTCTGGAAGTGAAGTCCATTGGTTGTTAAACATTGTCAGAAGTCTAACCGGAAGATTTCAGACCTACACCCTTGAAAATCTGCCTGAAAATGAAGCGAAAGAGGCTATTACACGATACGCTTCTTTTACCGAGACAAAGATCAACAGACAATCAACGGAAAAGATTTGGGAGTTGACTCGTGGAGACCCGTTGTATATTAAAGCACTATTTATCAGTCGATACAACAAAAAAAAGGATTATACTCACGATGAAAATATAATTGATGTCTATGAAAAAGAAATCAGTGGAGGTGAAATCTACACCACTTGGATGATTTATATGCTTAATACTTTTGATGTTGTGAACAAAATCAATAGCAAACGGATTATGTTGTATCTGTTTAACGAAGGTAAGGAGAAAACAAGGGCTGAAATTATCCGAGATTTAAATTTACCATATACAGACGAGGAAGTGGAGAAAAAACTGAACGCTCTTATTGCAGGTGCTCTTATTTCACAGGGAGAAACCGCTTATGATTATAAGATAACCCAAGATAAAACGTATGAGCTTGTTTTTAGAAGAGTATATCAAAAAGAAATTGATCACTTCATTCCAGATATTCAAAAGGAAATCCGGAAAATGATGGGCAAAGATAATTACATCAAAGGCAAGTTTCAGGAATTTCTCATCAAAGAAAAACTCAAAAAAACCTTTAAATTAAGCACACTAACAGAAAACGGAGAAGACATAACCATCCACCCTGAAAAGATAGAAGAAAGAATATTCAAAAAGACCGGTCTTAAAAACTATGAAATAGATATACTCATAACTGCCAAGAACCCAACAAAAACAAAACTCTACATCGACATTAAAAATAAAAAGGAAAAATACGGCAAACGAGATGCTGATAGATGGATAACCATCAAAAAAACCATCAAGCAAGAAGAACCAAATTCCATATTCATGACTTACTCAGAAACAGGTTATACCAAAAGGGTAAAAGAAAGACTTAAAGAAAATGGAGTTCTTATCTTAAAAAATGAGTGTTTTAAAAAATAGCACAAGGCAACGGCCTTGACAAAGAAATTCTCCATTTTCCGAGGGGGGCTGTCCCCTTGGTTAAAACCAGCTTTCAAAAAAACCTCATAAATCCCAATCTTGAATTTACCGAAAGCAACGTCCCATTGGTTTTCAATGCATTCAAAAATGGACATTGGGGAAAACTCAAAAGTTACCTTTAAGGATATCCATTATCATGGAGCATCGAGAAATATTCAAGTCGATTCAAATTATGATTTTTTACTGAAAAAAAACTCGGAAATTAAAAATTATTTTGAATTAACGGAAGAAAGGGCTGGTATCTTAAACCTTCATACGACCTTTTCCCTTGATCAAAACGCAAAGGCATACACCGAAACAAAATTGAAGGAAAAACACGATGATAAAGCGGTTATCGAAGAACTGATTTATCTATATGGCGACTTTTCCTCAGGTATTGCGAAAACGTACATCGTTGGGGAAAATGAAAGCAATGCGGAAGTGATCAATGAAGTTTACACCTTTGGAAATCACACAACCGGTCATATCGAGTGTGATGAACTCATTGCAGGAGAAAAAGTTACACTCTCTGCAATACCAAAATTAGTGGTAACCAATAACACTTCCGAAATTACACATGAAGCGGCTGTTGGGCGCTTAAACACCGAACAATCGGAAACTTTGATGACAAAAGGATTAACGGAGGAAGAAGCAACTGAAATGATCATTAATGGTATATTTGATGACTAACATTATTGATATAGAAAAAACTGTAATCCCTTTTGATTAAAGAGTTCCCGAAAAGAAAGATATTTTTTCTATCAATTAAAATGCCCCCATTTAAATAGCGGATTCAATTTTTTTTACACTTATAGTCATTGTTACGCAAGACAAACAACGTTAGGGATTGACATTTAAATAATAGGCATATATACTATATATATATTAATATATAAATATTGCCAAAACACCGTTTATATCAAGGTTTTTAAATTAAGAAATAAGTTCTTTCAAAAAAATAAGTAAAAACGAAAAAGGGGTGAGATTATGGATTTTGGATTAGGATCATTTTTATTTGCCTTTGCATTAACACTAATAGCTGGACTTGCAACAGGTATAGGAGGGGCGCTTGCTTTTTTTGCCAAACGAACAAATACGCGATTATTGTCGATATCCCTGGGCTTTTCAGCAGGAGTTATGATTTATGTTTCCTTTGTGGAACTATTAATGGAAGCAATTGAATCATTATCCCATGAAATGGGTACCATGGGTAACTGGGTAGGTGTATTATCATTCTTCGCAGGAATTCTGATCATTGCGTTAATCGATAGGCTAGTTCCGGACTATGAAAATCCTCATGAAATGCACAAAATCGAAGAAATGAATACGGCACAAACGAAAAAAATTAAGCAACATGATAAAAGACTTATGAGAATGGGATTGTTTTCAGCGGGGGCGATTGCCCTCCACAACTTCCCCGAGGGTTTGGTTACGTTTATGTCAGCCATTCAGGACCCCAAACTGGGAATTGCCATCATGGTTGCCATATCTATCCATAATATTCCCGAAGGCATTGCCGTTTCGATCCCAATCTTCTATGCAACGGGGAATAAAAAAAAGGCCTTTGTCTATTCGTTCATGTCGGGATTGGCAGAACCGGTTGGAGCCATTATCGGATTTTTCCTGATTTATTCTATTTTTGGCTTGAATAATCTCGTCCTTGGGATCGTACTCGCCTTCGTTGCTGGAATTATGGTTTATATTTCTTTCGATGAATTGCTGCCTGCTGCGGAAGAATATGGAGAACATCATTATTCAATTGGCGGTCTGATAGTTGGCATGGGTGTGATGGCATTCAGTTTGCTGATACTGGGTTAGTTCATATTCCTTAAAATTAGAGAAAAACCTCCTTTTTTTGATACTCATTGAAAAAGGAGGTTTTTTATTATTAGACAGACATTCCGCACCGATTACCCACAAAAAGAGATTTAGCTCCAAGAAGTGTAAATTAACTACATACTAATCATGTTTTACATATATCTTCAGAGTAAAACACACTGTTTTTTTAAATAAAAGTTCTGAATTCAAACTTTTTTAACGCTTTTAGTCCTGTTATTTGTCCATAACGCTTTTATCTCCTTTTTCATACAAGGGCTT
>JAYEGQ010000027.1:0-5300 GCA_034659095.1 Thermotogota bacterium | reverse complement strand
GTTTCACAAAAGACTTTACAAACATTAAAAACATGCTTTTGTTTTGGTATATTTTTTTGAAGATGCTGTCTTTTTTGGTTTGTTTGGGTTTGATTTCTGTTCGGATCTTTTCAATGGTTTCAAAACTTATGCCGGTATATTTGTTGATGACATCGTTTTGCTCATAGTTGCGAATCATGTTGATGATGATTTGTTTGACTGTATCTGGTACTTGTTTCATTTATTTTCCTCCCTTGAAGGGGTTTTGGTTGGTTTATTATAGCATATTGTATGGTAAAGGGATATTAGGAGGATGGGATTTTTGGGGTCCAGAGCATTTCTTTAGGAGGTTATGATGTGTTTTAGCCTGTCGTTCAGTCTTAGTTGTGTGAGTCTTTTTATGGGGATGTCTATGTTTGCCACTTTTCGTCTCTTTTTGTCGGATATTCCTGAAGCTTTGGAGAAGGCGAAGGGGTATGTTGAAGAACTGGATGCATTATGTAAAAAGTCTGGTTTTTCAAGACTTGAAGTTTCTGAGCTATTCAGCTTGAATGATGAGAGAATCGACTTTTTTGTTTTTGGCGGGGATAGTGTTCAGCAACTCAAAGAGGTCGTTGAGATTAGTGAGCGTGAGGATTTGCCTGAATCGTTAAAAAATGAATTAAGGGAGAGGTTTGCGGATATTGAGAGGTCTATTATTATGCCGAGTCTTTGGAATATTAGAAAATCATAGAATCCATGGCCCTGTCCCCCTCTGTTTTCAATTCCAACTAATTGTTTATTCGAGAACTACTATTTTTTATTTTCCCTAATATTCGAAAAACACCTTTCCCATCAATTAATTCAAATAAAGAGTTCAGTTTCTTCTTTCTGATAACTGCTTCATTCATTTTCTTTAATAGATTAACTTCATCAAAGTTCATAGTTTTGGCATTACCCAGAGATACGATGCCTTTTTTTATTAAGGCTTTTGCAATTTGTTCTTGATTATCTGCCAGGGTGTAAATCAAAGGGATTTTTCTTAATCTCAACACTTCATACACCGTGCTTCCTGCTGCGGTTATGACCATTTCAGAATTGGCGATGGGGTTTTGTAATGAAGTGGGCTTATGAATGAGTTTGAAGGTTTCGTTGTTGTTTGTAAGTTTTCTGATTTTTTCCATTTCTGATTCTTCATAAGCCGGTCCGATGATGATTTTCTTTAGGAAGCTTGTTTTTTGGAGGGCTTGGATAAATTTTGGCATGAGGTGAAGAAAATCGGATCCTCCTGTAGTGATTAAGATACCTTTGCCTTTTGGGATTTCGATGTCTTTCCAATAGGATTCACGCATGATGAGATATTTTGGGCCGAGTAGAAATTTTGTGTTTTGATTTTTGGACTGATAGTGAAGTGTTTTTGCATGGATATTACCGTTGATGAGAATATCAGTGACAATGGGGGTGTAGATGTCGTTGTTATCATCGAATTGGATTAAGAGGATTTCTTTTTGGAGGGTTTCCAGGTAGTGTGTTGTTGCGAGATAGGAGTCAAAGATTACCCAATCGGGGTTTTGTTTAAGGATTTGTGTGGCATCTCGTTGTTCGTAGGTTTCTGAGATCTGTGTTTGAAAGCCTTCTGTTTTTATAAGGGGTTCCATTTCTTTGTTGATTCTGAATATGATGGTTGTTTTTTGGGTTTGTTTTAGGGCTTTTGCCAGTGAAAGGCAGCGCATGATATGTCCAAGACCAGTTTGTTGGCCACCGTTGGTTCGGAAGAGGAATTTGGCTCCATTGGGAGTAATCAAAAGGCGTAACCCCCCACGCCGCAAGCGGCTCTCCCCCCCCGAGGGGGGGATTTATAGTGGGAAGAGTTTAAAAATATATAGAAAAAAAGATGCTTTTGCTCATAAAAAAGATGGAACATAGCTTTTTTCTTAACAATCATATTTCTTATATCCTGTTAATTCATTGATTTTTTCGATGACGTAAGTTTGTTCTTCATCCGTCATTTTTGGAAATAATGGTATGGTTATTTCCCGATGATAGTATTCATTAGCTTTTGGGAACTGATTATTTTTGTAATTGAATTGTTCCTGGTAATAAGGCTGATGATGTATGGGAATGTAATGGACTTGACAGAATATACCCTTTTCTCTAAGTTTGATAAATATTTCTTTTCTGTCCAATGATTTGTCCAACAGGATTGGATAGATATGAAACACATGTCGGCTAACTTTTTCTTTAAGACGTGGTGGCGTTTGTATCATGGAGTTATTCTTAAACGCTTCATCATATCTGTCAGCCAATTGGATTCTTCTGTTGATAAATTTTTCAGCCTTTTTCAATTGTGAAACACCAAGACCACATTGCATATCTGTGATCCGATAGTTAAACCCTAATGCTTGCATTTCATAGTACCAGGGGCCATCGTTTTTTCTTAGTTTGTTTGGATCTTTTGTGATTCCGTGAGAGCGAAAGAGTTTTAAGCGTTCTGCATATTCTTCATTGTTGGTTGTGATGATGCCCCCCTCGGCTGTTGTGATGTGTTTGACGGGATGAAAGGAGAACATGGTCATATCAGCTTGTGTTCCCACGAGTTTTCCCTGTCTTTTTGCACCCAGAGCGTGTGCGGCATCTTCGATGATGATGATGCCTTTTTCTTTTGCCAGTTTATTTATGGGTTCTAAATCAATCGGATAACCTGCAAGGTCTACCGGAACGATGGCTTTTGTTTTTGTAGTGATCGCCTTTTGAATCTCTTTAGGAGCTATGCAGTAGGTGTTCAAGTCAATATCTGCAAGTACAGGCTTTGCCCCTATATACGCTCCACAGTTTGCTGAAGCAACAAAAGTGATTGGGGAGGTGATGATCTCGTCACCTGGTTTGACACCTGCAGCAAACATTGCACCATGGAGTGCAGAGGTCCCTGAATTGAAGGCGACTGAAAATTTGCAGTTCACAAAATTCGAAAATGCCAGTTCAAATTCTTCGATAGTCGGTCCCTGGGTCAGCCAATCGCCTTTTAGGACTTTTACAACTGACTCAATGTCGTCATCTTCTATCCATTGACGACCATAGGGTATTTTCATACCTTAGCCTCTATCATTTTGTTGATTTGTTCCACGGTCAACCATTCTTCATTTGTTGCGCTGTTATAGGAGAAATCTTTTGGCAGTTCAAAGAGTTTAAGGTATTTTTCGTATCTGCCATTTAAATCAGAAAAATGGGGTAATATGATAAATAATTCCTGGCTGTTTTTAGTCATTTTGTAGATTTTTTCTCCCTCTTCTTCACTAATCAGTGTTTCATGTAGCTTTTCACCCGGTCTTATACCAATTTCTTCAAATTCACAATCGGGGATAATCGCCTTGGCCAGGTCTGTTATTTTCATGCTGGGGATCTTTGGTATAAACGTTTCTCCCCCCACTGATTCTTCCAACGCATTCATGACCAGTTTCACCCCATCTTCAATAGGGATCCAGAAACGGGTCATTCTGTTGTCAGTGATGGGTAGTTTCTTTTTGCCTTCATCTCTGATTTTTCTGAAGAAGGGAATGACACTGCCCCTGCTGCCTACCACATTGCCGTATCTGACAGCTGAAAAGAGCGTGCTTTTTCCACCAACGTAATAATTACCAGCAATCATGAGTTTTTCCATGACCATTTTGGTTCCCCCATAAAGGTTAATGGGGTTGACGGCCTTGTCTGTAGAAATGGCGATGACCTTTTTAACACCTCTGTCGATTGCCGCATCAATAATGTTCTGAGCCCCCAGAACGTTTGTTCTGACAGCTTCGAAGGGGTTATATTCACAGGCAGGAACCTGTTTTAATGCTGCAGCATGTATAACGTAATCCACACCGTTAAACGCCCTGTACAGTCTGTCCTTGTCTCGAATGTCTCCGACAAAGTATCTGATACTATATTTATTTAAAGGAAACCGTCTTTCCATTTCGTATTGTTTGAATTCGTCTCTTGAGAAAATGATTAGTTTTCCTGGATTATGCTTTTTGAAGATATATTCCGTGAAAGCTTTTCCAAATGTTCCGGTTCCTCCGGTCAATAGTATTGTTTTTCCATCGATTATACTCATATGTTTACTCCTTTTTTCTGGTCTATATTATTATCGGATGTATTATGTTTGATTTTAACATAAAGGAAGATTTATTGATGCAATTGGGGATTGATAATGCGAATGATTTGTAGAGTGGTTTGAAGTCAGTCAGTATCCAAGGGGACGTAGCATTTGGTAAATGTGAAATAATGAGACATTCCTAATGAAGTGAAGTAGACTTTTCCAAGGCATTTCTGAATACTATGAGGTAAAACCTGACATGGTAGTTTGAAGAAACACATTTTTGGCATTCATGTTTTTAGAATTAGAATTTCATTTTCTTGGATGTATCGTCTCAGAGCCGGTAATTCCATGAATTGTATTTCAGCAACATCTGTGAGTTCCTGTTTTGTTTCTATTTCTGTGAATCGGTACCGGTTGTGAAATCTGGTTCCACTATCCAAAAGATCAAAGTTTAGAATGTTAATCGCCACTGTTTTGTGAATGTTTTTGTAATTATCTCCTTCATTCAGTCTTTTGGAGATCATTTTACTCAGATAATAGACAGTTCTGTATCGCATGTTGTGTTCGTCTTTGAGTTGAATCTCTATGTTGATGATTGTTTCATCATTGGCTTTGGCTTTCACATCCATGATGGAATATTTTTCTTCACCTTTTTCTTTATCGTTATTAGGGTTCATGATTATGACGGATTTGATGGCTTTTTCTCCCTCAAGTTCAAGGGCGGCATTTAAAAACGATATCAGGAATGAGGTGTCTTTTTCGTTTCCGAAGATCAGCTTGAAAGCAAAATCAATTTTTGGATCCATGAGTTTGAAGGGGGTTGACTTTTGTTTTTCTTTTTTCATGAGGGGGCTCCTTTTTTTGCTTGTTTGAAAGGATTATAGCATACAAAAGAAAATTATTCTGTACACAGAAGCAGAGAAGGCATAACCCAAAAGCAGAGGCCCAAAGCAGACAAAGCAGAGGGGGACGGTTCGTGCGGCTGAGCAAGGTCGTTACATAAAGCGGGTGCAAATCCCGTCGGGCAAAGGCTAACCACCAGCCCGTAACCGAGTGTTGGAGGCAAGAGCGGTAACAGGGTAATGCCTGGACAGGGAAGGCGACATATTCACTCCCAAAAGAGTTTGCAGTTTAAGGAGGAAAGATGTAAACTAAAAAAGGGGTGAGGAAATGACGAGAAAACAGTACAGGGGAGAATTTAAAGAAAAAGTATGTGAGGATTATTTAAGCACGGATATGACCTATGAAGAGATCTCCGGGAAAT
>JAYEGQ010000026.1:0-5320 GCA_034659095.1 Thermotogota bacterium | reverse complement strand
AAATGGTCAAGAACAAGCATGTGACATGGATGGCATGGAAGAAGAAAAGCTCTGGCATATTTTGGCTGTCTTGGGCGATGACTTTGTGAAAATGTATCAATAAGACCGTGGGACAGCTCTGCCTATTTTCAGTCAATGTCTTGTCAAAGACCGAAAGCCGTTGTATGAAAAAGGAGATAAAAGCATTATGGACAAATAACAGGACTAAAAGCGTTAAAAAAGTTTGAATTCAGAGCCTTTGTTTAAAAAACAGTGTGTTTTACTCTGAAGATATATGTAAAACATGATTAGTATGTAGTTAATTCAAGCTTCTTGGAGCTAAATCTCTTTTTGGGGGAAATCGGTGCGGAATGTCTGATAATACCTTCGCCCAAAGAATCGGCAAGCGTATTCATTCTCGTTTCATGGAGAAGAATTTCTTTTTGGAGATTGAAGGAGCGGATTATAGACAGCATAAGAGGGAGTTGTTTTGAGATGTTGCTTTTAGTCAATTTCTTTAAGGCAAAGCGTCATAACAAATCTCTATCCAAATCACAGGGACAGGGCCGCTGATACGCGGAATTTGCGAAACAAATCCCTTAATCAGCGAACCTGTCCCTGTGATACAATAAATTGATTTAAAACCTCTTGCGGAATGTGTTTTGGACTATTTTGCAGCTAATAAGTTATTCAACAAATCCCGTAAATTCTTTA
This sequence comes from Thermotogota bacterium, assembly GCA_034659095.1. Lineage (GTDB taxonomy): Bacteria > Thermotogota > Thermotogae > MWEM01 > MWEM01 > JASUTC01. The sequence goes on along the minus strand of JAYEGQ010000026.1, from coordinate 4,627 downwards.
AATAGTCTGAGATGATTCGTTGGGCGATTTCATCCGCTATTTCTTCTTTGTAGACATGTGTGGTCATGTTGCGGTCTTTAAGCATCATCAACCAAGTGGTTTCTTTTTGGATCAATCCTTGCGAAAAAGCCTCTTTAAATGTGGCTTTTGGGGACCGAACATTGACTATTCCCAAGTCTTCTAATACTTCTTTGGTTGCCTTCCAGGACAGCTCGTATGTAAACTCAAAGCGTTGGATTAAGCCATCTCTTATGACATCGTTTGTTTGATGTGTTGAATATTCTTCCACTGCTTCTTGTAATCGAAGAATTGCCTTTTGAAAATTATCCAGCTTGTTTTGTTTTTTCATAGATAACCTTTCCTTCTTCTATGATGTTTTTGTGAAATGAATCACTTTCAGTTCCCTTTAAAAATACCAGGTCTATTTTTTTTAGGGTTTCAATATCATCTACACGGTCATAAATACGGGCTTTATCCAACGGAGTGAGGTTGTCAGAAATAATACCGATATCATAATCACTGGTTGGGGCATGATCTCCACGGGCCCTTGAACCGTATAATATGACTTTTTCGATATTAAGATCACTTGCGATATCTTTTATAACCTCTATAAGGTTATCCTTCAAAAAGTCATCTCCTTTTTCTCATAAGAGCAATTCTATTGTCATTATATCACTTCGTTTTTTTCCGGAAAGCGTTTTTGGGTGTTTTTTATTGATTCAGATCCTTCTGAAACCATTTTCTCATCATCCGACAACCAATGATTCCCGGCGGTTTTAATCCCTATTGCTCCCAATGGAGCTGTGATGATGATGGAGAGTACCGCCATTGCAAGGATGATGTCTCCGCTGGCGACACCGGCAGCTAAGGGGATGCCTCCGATTGCTGCCTGGACAGTGGCTTTTGGCACATAGGCAATGACGCAGAAGAGGCGTTCGCGCATGTTCAATTTTGTTTTTCTCAAGGAGAGCAATACACCGCTGGATCTTGCCAATAGTCCAACTGCGATGATCAAGAGTCCGATGAGGCCTGATTCGATTGCAACTTTTATATTCACCTGTGCACCTACGAGGACAAACAACATGATTTCTGCAAATACCCAGATTTTGTTAAATTTCAGCGACAGTCTTTCAGCCACTTTCCAGTATTTTTCACGTAAAACGAAGCCCAAGGCCATCACGCCAAGTAGTGATGCGATTGGGATGATGTCTTTCAAGAAATCTTCAGTTGAAGTCATCAATATGGCCAAACTCAGTATCATTAAGGCTTTTTTGGTATCTCTAATGTGATATTTCTTGAATAAAAACAACAGCAAAAAGCCAATACCAACACCGAACAGGAGTCCCAGTCCGATGGAGAGGGGAACGGAAAGCACTCTGTAAACGATACTGATTTGTGTTCCGCCATAAAAGCCTAAAAAGGAGGAAAAAAGTGTAATGGCAATGACATCATCAATGGAGGCACCAGTTAAAATCAAGGTGGGGATTCCCTTTTTCCTTCCCCTGCCACTTTCAATCAAGTCCAGCATTTGGGGAACCACCACAGCAGGTGATACGGCGGCAATGATAAAGCCCAACATTCCGGCTTCGTACCAGGTCATTTTGAAAAAAATGATTCCCAAAGCCAGAACGGTGAACCCTTCAAAAAGTCCAGGGATAAAGCTGAGTTTGATGGCCGGAACCCCTACCATTTTCAGTGTTTCTCTTTCGATTCCAAGTCCTGCCCGGAGTAAAATGACGATCAAGGCGATTTTTCGAAGATCACCGGAGATTCTCAATATCTCTATATCAATGATATTAAGTGCATATGGGCCTAAGACTACCCCGAGCAAAAGCATACCCAGTAATCCGGGTAGTTTTAACTTGTTAAAAAACCGACTGAGTAACAGTCCAAAAATGATGATCAACGATAGACTCAATGCCATGTAATCAACTCCATAATAAAAAAACCCTGCTTCAACAACAGAAAACACAACTGTTAATGAAGAGGGGCTATTATCTCAAAATATCTGAGCGGTTATCGGTGAGCTCCATCACCTATATCATTTTTAACACGGGAATTTAATAGATTAATCCCTTTTTTTCGGCATCCTTTTCGAACAGAAGGCTAAAAGCAACCGTGACCAGCAGGCCCAGGGAAATTCCCAATCCAATGTTTTTAAAGACAACACCAAAAGCTACTCCGAGAGGGGCAAAGATGGCTAGATATATCCCAAAAAAAGACCCTTTTTGAACATATCCGTATTTACTCCTTAAAAAACTTTTGATTGATTGATACTGCTTCATATATTCTTTTCTCGTTTGACGATTATAATTATCGGTGACGATTTTCAATAATGTCATCAGTTTATCCAATTTCCCTTGAATCTCTTTGAGCTTTTCTTCATCAAGTACTTTTATTATTCTTTTTAAAACATCGAGATAAAGAAATTTCTTCCGGTCTTTGTCCAATTGATGAGTTATTGCGTCGATTTGTTCGATATATTGATTCATTGTTTGCTCCTTTTGTACCCTGTTGCCGCATATTATAGCATATGTCGTTGTAGTGTACTCACCAGCAAGACTTTTAAAGTGCAATTCCTCCTATTCCTGAGCCTTTTTCAACGCGTTTTCCACTCCCTGTAAATAAGACTTTGAGGTCATTGTGGCCCCCGTGACAACGTCTATCCTTAACGATTGTGATTGAATCACCCGGTTAAACAACTTGTCTGTGAAGTCCTGGGGGCGATTTTCTTTGTGATAGGATTCTTTTAAACCTTGGTCCGGGAGACCTTTTATGTCACAGCTCCAAAACCCTTATCTTCAGTCCTTGAATACCTTCAAAATCATCTTTTATACCTTTGGTTAAATACACGGTTAGGTGTTTGTCTATCAAAACGGCTTCCACACCCTCATAGTCTTTCAAAATTGCTTTTGATTTTTCTAAACCTGCCAAGAAAGTAATCGTAGAAAGGGCATCGGCGGTTGTGGAACTTTTTGCAATGATGGTGGCGCTGATTAGACCCGAGTCTGAGGGATATCCCGTTTTGGGATCGATGATGTGATGATACTTCTTTCCATCTGTTGCTTGAAAAAACCGTTGATAATCCCCGGAAGTTACAATAGTTTTATCAATAACCGGGACCAGGCCGATGAGTTCTTGAGTGTTTCTGGGGTGCTGGATACCGATATTCCAGGGGGTCCCATCTGGTTTCGTTCCGAGGGTGGACACATTCCCTCCAAAATTGGTAAAGGCTGACGCAATTTGATGTTTTTTAAAAAGTTGAATAATCTGATCCGCTGCATAGCCTTTTCCGATGCCGCCTAAATCGATGGCCTGTTTCTCTTTTGATAGGAAAACCTCATTTGAAGCTTCGTTAAGGATGACACTGTTAAAATCCACAAGCTGCTTGTCTTTTTCGATCATTTGTTGGCTCGGAACCGTTAATTGCTTTTTAGCCTCTTCCCACAACGTCACCAAGGGGCAGATCGTGATATCCCATAAACCCCGACTCACCTTTGAATAGACAAGAGATTCCGACAACAATTGAAAGGTCTCTTCGCTGACTTTAACTGCTGAAACACCTGCCTGATGGTTAATGCGGCTGATGTCACTTTCTTCAAGAAAACGGCTGAGCAAGCGGTTTAATCGGTTGATTTCGGCTTCCGCTTCACGAAGGACTTGTTGAGAATTTTCAGCCGTTACATGATTGATAATCACCGTTCCCATGTTGAATGATTGGCTTTCCAAGGTCTTTTTCATTAAACGTCCATCCCCAAGCCTTTCATGACAAACGACATCAAATAATCCATCACTTTTGGAAAATAATCAATCCCGATTTCCTCTTTATGGGTATCTATATTCACGATGGCACCAAAAATGGCCATCACCATATCCGGTTCGATGTCATCTCTCATTTTGCCTTCATCCTGCCATTTTTTGATGAGTTCAGGAAAGATACTGTGGGAGAATTCAGCTTGATCCACCCCTTTTTCCTCACGAAACGCCTTTTCAATGTGTTGAAACACGTCTTTGTTGTACCATTCTTTTAAGATGGGGTTAGATTTCATACCCTGTGTATTTAAGATCATGATTTGTCCGATGAGTTTTTGGGGTTCTTCGTCTAAATCCACCTTTTTCATAATCTTTCTTTTCAGCTTAATATTTTCTTCATTGTAAATGTCCATAAACAGTTTGTCTTTGGATGAATAGTAATTGTAAAAGGTACCGGTTGCCATCCCTGCAAGTTGGGTGATTTCAGAAACATTGGTTCCTTTAAAGCCCTTTTCAGTGAAAAGCCGCCGTCCCGCTTTTAATAGTTGTTCTTTTTTATCGATCAAGGCTTGTCCTCCTTATGTTCAGCTTATGTTTTTTCCCTGAACGAATAATTTGTTATTCATTCAGATCATACTATATCCAATCTCTTTTGTCAACCGTTTTTTTTTACTCTGATTTCCTTTAATGGTATGATTCCACCGAAAAAACAGCCATTTCCAAAAAAGGGAAAATCCCTTAAAAAAGCAAAAACAGATGTAATCCCCTGAGCTTTTCAAAAAACTCAGAGAAAATGACCCATTTCCTCACATCAGAGGGTAATCCCTCCCCTTTTTTCGTCTTATGCCACCTGTTTTAGCAGCAACGGTTGTTT
>JAYEGQ010000025.1:0-5331 GCA_034659095.1 Thermotogota bacterium | reverse complement strand
CCTGATAAAACTTTTTCCAATCCCACCCAGACTCCATGGCATTCTGTTTTTTTTCATTTCACCGTAGGGATCAAAAAAAAAACCAACTCGAATTCCCGGCAATCCATAAACCTTTGTAAAGGTTCTTAAGTGTATGGCTCCATCATAAATCCGTGGTTTGTGTTCTTCAACAAAATCCACAAAAGCATCATCGATTATTGGTATGGCATTTTTACTCAGGCAAGTATTCACAAAATCTCGGATTTCCTGTTCCGGATGAAAGTTACCCTTAGGACTTTCGGGATTACAAAAGAAAACCAGGTCTCCGGATTTTGCAACTTTTCCGGGTTGTTCAGAGCGTATCACAATCCGCTTAAACAAATGAGCGGTTCTGGTATATTCACCATAAGCGTATCGGGGAACAACAACACGCCCGTTAAAAGCCATAAACAAAAGATACAAACTCTCCGTTGTTCCGGCAGTCAGAATCGATTCAAATCCGTTCAGAGCAGACAGTTCCTCATCCAATTCCTCATAATAGGGATATTGTCCGGATTGTTGCTTTGCTGTTTCGAAAAGGGCATCCATGAAGGGTGGTTTATAGGGATTAACGGAGATTGAAAAATCAAGAAAGTCATTTGGTACATTCCCGCCGTGATTTTCATGTTTGTTTATAAAACTTTTCACTATACCAACTCCTTAAAATGAAATGAGTCCACCGTAAACAAACGATGAAAAAAAGTTTTGATCTATCACAAACAACAATAAAAACGATAACCCGATAGTGATCATTGTGATTACTGTCAGGGCTTTTAAAGCTCTTGCAACTGTTTCTGCTGTGGGAAACGATCGTTGAGGGTTGATGTCGTAAACACCTTCCTTTTTTAACCGGATACCCAATAATCCGGCCATTGAAGCAATCGACCAGGTTCCGTTTATTTTGATACCGCCAAATTTGGCAGCCGTTGAATAAACCTTTTTGGGAGAAAGGATCATAAAAATCACAACACAAATCCTTGCCGGAATAAAATTCAGCACATCGTCTAATCTTGCTGCAATTTTTCCAAACATTTCATACCGTTCATTGCGATAGCCAATCATCGCATCCATTGTGTTGGCACAACGATAGATAAAAGCACCAGGTAAACCAAAAAGGATAAAATAGAAAAAAGGTGATAAGATGCTATCCACATAATTCTCTGCAAGACTTTCAACAGCTGCCGAATACAATTCCTCTTTACTGAGCTCGGCTGTGTCACGACTTACAAGCGTGGAAACCGAACGCCTTAAAACATCAATATCTTTCGTATGGCATCGTTGAACATGGCTAAATAAACTCGATATTGAAAAACTGGAAGTTAGCAGGAATGGGCTAAACCAGACCAATAGTAAGCCTGTTTTTCCAACACCATAAGCGAGACATCCTCCCAGAACGATGATGATCAAAACACATACTCCTCCAGCAACGATCGAACGTGGAAGGCGCTTATCTAAAAATGAAATCAATTTCCCAATCCCAACCACCGGATGAACCCTTGAATGGGGTTCTCCAAAAATCAAATCAACGATTATGGCTATCAGAAAAGTCATGCTTCTCCATATACTATTGCATCTACGTTTAAATGTTTTTCCACAGCACAAGCAAACTGTTCAATCTCTTGATCTAATGAGTTCATTTTCGACGTAATAGGCAATAAACCTTTTTGGTGTCGAAATCGGTTTAAAAATGCAATTGTAAAATCATCATTATAAAAGAGTCCGTGTAAATATGTCCCACACGCATTTTCAGTACAACAATCACTAAATCCTTTTTCCCCTGGTAAGGGTTCGCTAAATGGGTTGTCTAATTGTACACTTGTTTCTCCATGACGAATTTCATACCCTTTGACAAAATAAGTTTCTGAACCCAATGTGATTTTTCTATTGACGTTTCCCTTTCTTTTTTCTCGGTTAATCACCGTCGTAATGGGGAGAATACCAAGTCCCTCCACCTTTCCCGAAAGGGTTTCAAAGTTATCAAGGATCGTTGTCCCCATCATCTGAAATCCACCACACAGACCCATTATAAATGTTCCTTTCTTCCAAGCTTGATAGATCGCCTTGTCTATTTGAGTCATCCTTAACCATTTCAAATCATCCACAGTTCTCTTTGAACCCGGAAGAATGATCAAATCACCATGTACTTCACCCGGTGTTTGAACATATCGAACACCATTATACCAAGAAAGGGGCGAAAAATCGGAGAAATTACTGATAAACGGTGTTCTGATGACACAAATATCCAGGTCTCCCCGTTTTGTTTCCCAATTTTGTAAAGAATCTTCTTCCGGCAGGGCATGAGTAAGCATTGGAATAACTGAAAAATAATGAATATTATATTTTTCTCGTAAATAATCAAAACCGGTTGTTAGCATTTCGGCAATCCCTCGAAACTTATTGAAGATGAAACCCTTAATAAGTTTTTTTTCATGTGGATTAAAGATTTCCATCGTTCCCACAATAGAAGCAAAAGAACCACCGCGGTCAATGTCCGTTACAATAAACGTATCGGCGTTTACTGCCTTTGCCACTGCCATGTTGGTGATATCGTAAGGCATCAGATTCACTTCAGCAGGACTCCCTGCACCCTCTATGATAACGTAATCGTTTTCATCCATCAATTTCTGAAGGGTTTGAAGACCTTTTTTAAAATATTTCTGTTTTCTGTTGGTCATATAGGATGCTGCGGGAATGATTTCGGAAAATTTCCCTTCAAAAACAACGTATGTTTGTCCGTTTTCGGGTTTCAGCAGTAAGGGGTTGTAAACGACCGAAGGCTTTTTTTTACACGCAAGGGCTTGGATATACTGGGCAATACTCATTTCCAAGCCTTCATAGGAACAAATGGCGTTAAGACTCATGTTTTGCATCTTAAAGGGTGCCACAGAATAGCCTCTATTGGTCAGAATCCGACACAATGCCGTACAAATCAGGGATTTCCCCGCACCTGAAGCCGTTCCTACAATCATGATTGGTTTTCCCATCAAGCTCCCTCCGTTTCAAGAAATGAATGAAAATAAAGATGCGCAAAACTCCCCAATGTATTGTTCTTATAAATACCAGATGTAAAATGCTGGTTGTTGGAAGCTTTGACAACTTGAATGCCTGTTTCTCTTTCCCCGTCTTGGATATAAGCGTAATGAAATTCGTGTCCCTTTAAACGATTCGCTCCTTTGACAAGAAAATCATCCGGCAGCGTTAAATATTCATACCCAAAATGTCCCTGCATCCGATTTGCTATTTTAGCATGCCCTTTTAAAAAACCAACCATTTTGCAATCCTCTATTTGTTCGTGTAAATACATATAACCCCCACATTCTGCTAAAACCGGTATTGGAGATAAACATACTTTATAAACGTCTTTCAACATCGATTGATTGATTGCCAAACTTTTTCGATAAATTTCAGGATAACCTCCGCAAAAATAGTAAAATTCTGCTTTCGGTAGATGTTTGTCATGTAATGGCGAAAAATATTCAATCGTGTAACCTTGTTTTTCAAGCCATTCGACGTTAGTTTGGTAAAGGAAGCAAAACGCCTCGTCTTGACTCACAGCTGCCGTTTTTACCGGCTTTATTTCACTCTCGTTTGTTTTAGTTATTTCAACATCCGAAAAGCATGCCTGAACATCTACATGGCGGAGGATAAGTTGACCACATTTTTCAGCCAACTGTTGTAATGATGATTGCAGTTTTAGTACATCCGTATCCAAACCCAAATGTCTGGATGGGATTATCAACTGTTTGTCAAAAGGCAAACGCCCAGCAACTGTAATGCCGGTTAATGTTTCAATAGCTTTTTTTTGCATTTGAAAGAGTTTTTCGGAAGTGGAACAGGTAATCACAATTGACCGAATGTTGGATGCCGCATTCCGAATGACACCCTCTATCATGGCGGCTAACGTACTTACAGAAGGTATTTCACGCACCAGTAGTACAACGGGGGCTTGAATGATTGCAGCGACTTCATCAGTTGATGCCTTCGATTGAATCACACCATCCAGATGTCCCATGACCCCTTCAATAATTACGAAATCGCTGTTGTCTACCCCACTGCTAAACATTTTTTTCAAAGCTAACGGCTCTTCAAAAAACGAATCAAGATTGTAAAGGACGGGCTTATCGCCCGTCCTTGAAAACATTGAATGTTGATGTTGTTCTAAAATCGCACGATGAAAAAGGGGATCAATAAAATCGGGTCCAATTTTAAAAGAACTCACCGTTCCCTTTTTTTGAAGCAGTGAAAGTAAACCCAAAGTAAAAGTGGTTTTTCCGGAGCCGGTTGTCATTGCCCCAATACATGCGGTTTCAACCCTTTTCATTTTGCTTCATTCACCAATTCCCAAATATGCTCGATATAAATATTTCTTATAGCGGGATTTTCACCCATTCCCTTTAAAACACATTCAACCGTATAGCCCTTCTCTTCTAATATTGATTTCCAGGAGTCCGGTTCATCTCCGGCCATATCGTTTTTGGCATGGTCACCAGCAACCAGCATTAAGGGAATCAATTTGACCTTTTGGTAACCTGCGCTTTCTATCGTTGCCAACACATCCTCAAATTCAGGATAGCCTTCTACTGTTCCAACAAAAACATGATGATAACCATTTTTTTCAACGATGGATTGAAGGCAGGCATAAGAAGAATTGGCGGGGTGTTCTGTTCCATGACCCATGAAAACAACGGCTGTATCCTGATCTGTGGCATTGAACTCGTTTTCAAATGCTTTGACAACATCATGATAATCAGCAACTGAGGTCAACAGAGGGGTTCCGACTTCAAGTTTTTGAAATGTGGTTTTCCAAGTTTGTGCATCAGCCAAGATTTGATGAAATTCTTCACCACAAATAACGTGTAAAGGTTGAATTAAAACTTCCTCGTATCCCTCTTTTGACAGATCAGAAAGGGCTTCTTGAACACTTTTAACTGATTCGCCTCTCTTTTTGAGAATATTTCTAATAATCGATGATGTAAAAGCTGTTTTGACATGAAAATTCTTAAAGGTGTTTTTTGCATCTTTAACAACCATTTCAATGGTCTTCTCACGCGCATCTTGGTGAGATGTTCCAAAACTAACAATTAACATGGCTTTATTCATATCCTCATCTTCCTTTTCTATGGGGGTAATGGCATTTAGTAAATTCATAAATTCCACTTCAGTCACTTGACTATTGTGATTAAAGTCTTCAAACACCGCTTCAACTTCAACCGGTTCAAAATATTGTTCCAGATACTGTTTCACATCACCAATAGACAATTCTTTTTCAGGTTCAAATAAACGGACATCATCCGCCGGGATCATCTGATTGAA
>JAYEGQ010000024.1:0-25255 GCA_034659095.1 Thermotogota bacterium | reverse complement strand
TTTGCTATTGATTCAACACTTTTTTCCATCTTTGACTTTGCTTCGCTTAAATGTTTGTCCATGGTCAATCTCCTTTCCGTCTTTGATTTTTTAATGCGATCTTCTTTTACAGATCGTATTATAGCATAATGAAAAGGGACTATTCGAGATTTTTAAGGAGACTCTCCAACAGGAGTTTTTGATTAATGGGTTTGGTAAGATAATCGTTAATCCAGCTTTTGAAAGATTTCTCTTTTTCCCTTTTGGGTTTATTGGGGTTGTTTCGCTTGTAAACCGGTTTTTGAACAATGTCTTCGATGATTTCTTCTTTGTCAATGACCTTTGAATCTTCTGTTTGTAGCTTTTTTAGAGCTTGTTCATATTCTTTTAGATATTTTTTGACAGTATTTCTGCTGATTCCCATTTCTCTTGCTATCTCACGATGTGATTTTTTTCCTTGAATGGCTTCTATGATTATTTTTTGTTTTTGAACCAATGTGATCATCCTCGTTACCCTCCACTTTTTGTCATGGAGGTATTTGTTGTGAAGGAAAACTGGTTTTGAATCTGCCCTTATTTTATGTTAAATCCGCAAGAAACCATGAATTTGTGAAATGCCTCTTTTCCCTTTGGGTTGTTTTTATAGACACCGGCATCCTCAAGAACTCTTGTAAACCTTTTGCCGATTTCAATTTTGATTTGTTCATTTACTTCTTTTTTTGTACCGCTAATAGGGCGGTCTTTCATCTCTTTGATCCATTTCTTATGCTTGTAAATGGGTTGAGCCTCATCAAGTGTGTCCAATTCTTCCATTTTCGCCTCCCCCATAAGATAAAGGGTAATCTGTTCAATCTCACTCTCAAGTCTTCCCGGTAGTATGGCCAGCCCCATCACTTCAATCAATCCGATATTTTCCTTTTTGATGTGATGCAACTCCGGGTGCGGGTGGAATAAGCCTCCGGGAAATTCCTCTGTCGTTCGATTGTTTCTTAGTACCACATCAATTTCATACTCTCCATCTGAATTGATACGAGTTATTGGTGTTATGGTGTTATGGGGAACGATTTTCCCGTTTTCTCGGGTTTCATGATAAATTTCTACTTCTGTATCCGAATAGTTTCTCCACTTCTCTAATATTTTTTCAGACAAATCCACAAGACTGCTTTTGTCTTTAGAACGCATCCTGATACAGGATAGAGGCCAATGTAGAATCCCCGCCTTTACTTGGGGAAAACCCACATCGTATTCACGCTCAATTTTTGCCTTCACCATGGGCATTTGGTATCGACCACCCTGATAATGCTCATGCTCTAAAATAGATCCCCCTACTATTGGTAAATCCGTATTTGACCCGATAAAATAATGAGGGAATTTGTCCAAAAATTGAAATAACCGCTCAAATGTTTGTCTGCATATGTGCATGGGTTTATGCTTCTCGAAAATAAGTATACAATGCTCGTTGTAATATACGTATGGAGAATATTGGAAATACCAGTTTTCATCACAAAGATCAATGGGAATCAGTCGATGATTCTGCCTCGCAGGCCGTTTTGCGTTTCCCTGAAAACCCATGTTCTCGATACATAGCACACATTTTGGATAACTGGTAGCGGGTGTGTTAAGAGCTTTTTTCAGTTCCAGGGGATCCTTTTCCGGTTTGGATAGATTGATGGTGATTTCTATTTCACCGTATTCTGTACCCACCGTCCAATGTCTGTTTTTTCTGATCCTGTCCATCCGAATATAATTGACATCCTGATTCATAGTGTAGAAATAATCCGTCGCAGCCTCCGTGCCTTTTGTGGATATTATTTCCTTAAAGGTCTTGATCACATGGGAAGGAGCGGGAGTTAACAAACCCATGATCTTTGTATCAAACAAATCCTTTTCTGTGACGCTGTCTTCAATGATTCCCCTGCTAACAGCGTCATCCAAAAGATGCTTCAATATCTCGTGCAGATCCGGTTCGCTATTGGTTAAATTCCCTTCATAGGGTGTATCCACATTTAATAAAGCCATCAGGTTGTTTCTGAGATAGATGGTTTCCAATTTGGATACCGGTTCAGGTTGGGTTACTATCAATCCTTTTCTCTTTGCATAGTCCACGAGTCTTTCAATTTCAAAAGCTGTATTGGTTTGCTGCATTGATCTCCCCCTGTTTATTTGTTAGTTTTTAGAACTTGCTCCTCCATGAGAAATTTCACCACATCGGCGTTTCTGGGTACGGCCAAGTGATCAAGATTCATAAAGTGATGTCTTTGTTGTCCTTTGTCAATACCCCACATTTGTTGAGAATAAAGATTGACAACGCCGTCGTTTCTTCCGTGGCGTGACAAATTATCCATGGTTTGATGAGAAAGATTCTCACCCAGAGTACGCATGAGATTATATGTGATAGAAAGACCCTGAGTAATATCCGTTGAGTGTTCTGTCAGTTCTGCAGAACAAAGATAGAGTTTGTCTAAATAGTCATCCGCCTGGTTTAACTGATCAATAGCCGGTGTGCTGACAAAAATGGACTCAAATTTTGGATCTTTTGTCTCATGGTATAAATAAATCCCAAGGGATTCACAATAGTCTTTTGGCGTATAAAGCATGCACATTCCCCCGGGAAAGGGATCCAGAAAACGAAGCATCTCTGTAAACAGTTTCCCGACCATTTCCGGATGATTTCTCGCAAAATAGATCAACAGCTCAGCACTCTTTTCGGCTTCTGACCCGTTAACAAAAGAAGTGATAAAATTGCCCAATGTCAGATCCATATTGGGCGGATTATCAGATTTAACCTTCAACACCGCTTCCATCAAAGTAGGATTAATGGTAAGGATGAAATTTTGTGCAATAGTTCCCAGATGCGGGGTATCCAGGGTAATCAATTTTTCAATATAATCCCCAAAATAAAGAGGGGTTGCATCTTTTGTGGGGTGGTAGGCATGATTCAGGCAATATCTGGATACCAGGCCTCCCATGCTGGAGGCAACCATATGGATTTGCTCATACGCAGAGTGGAGTCCATTTTCAATGAGGATTTCAGAAAGGACCGCGCCATAGCCTTCTGCAGCAAGTACGGAAGTATCATACGTAAATTCATAAAAATCATAATCCGCAAATTGATCGGGATGAGCATTCACGTATTCATAAAAGTCGTTCCACACACCCATTCTTCCTTGATTTCTCCAGACGGCTGCAATTTGAGGTCGTATGGATGAATCGTCATCAAAGTATGGGATGTTTTGTTTTCCGTGGACAAAGAGGATGGCCTTCTTTTGCCTTTGATAGTCGGAAGAAATGCTCTCATCTTGTGAATAATACTCCACGGGATACCTTGCTAAACTGTACTCCTGGGTAGATGGAACCTTATCGATTTCGTTTAGGATCACTTGAGGTGTGTTACCGGCAAATAAATTGTCAAGGGCCAAGAAACCTACATTGGCATTTTGTATTAGCAGTTTAAATCGTTTACTTCCGGTGGGCTTCATTCGGTATAAATCATGAAAAGGGACCATCTTTAAATATTGTTTGATTTCAACAGTAACATTTTCGGCATTAACTTCCTGTTCCAGTTCCTTGAGACTGAATCCTGATGAAATGATGGCTTTCAATGCCCTTAAAATCGTACGGGTCAAATGGTTGGCCGCAGTATGAAAGAAGTCAAGCAAGATGAGAGAATGATCTTTTGTTGTTTCCTCCGGAAAAACCGGATACACTTTAGTGAATGTCTCCTTTTGATCTGATGACAAACTCACTGTTGAATCTACAACGGCAAAGTGGACGCCTTTTTGTTTAATTTCCAAGGGTTCGATGAGTTCCATGGATTGATAGGTTTTTGTAAACAAGCCTTCCTTTACACTCATCAAGCTTTGTTTGTTGGTCTTTTTCAAAGCAAGATATAAACGGTAGGCGTTTTTTTGTGTGGAAATTAAAGAAATGGAGGCACCGATATTTTCTTTCAGTGATTCGATGATAGAGTCTAAATAGCGGTCTGTTTTTTCGTATTCTTGTTCTTTGTTGATGAGAACATTTAGGATTTGTTTTTTAGCCTCCGGCGTGCCTGTGTCTTTTAAATGCTCCAGGATTTGTAAGGTAATCACTTCCAGGATGGTGTATTTCTGTAATAAATGATTTAAAGCGGAGATATCCATTACGCCATAGCTTTTAGAAAAAGCTTGATTCAGCTTTTTTAAGTCTTCATTGATGCTATTTGCCGCGTATTCTAAAAAGTTTAAATTGATTTGAAAACAACAGGCATTTTCTAAAGCGCTTTCTGAGAAATAGGACTGCCAAGGTGAGTTTGTAAAAGTGATGCCGCTTTTTTTAAAGAGATCTTTTTGGAAATTCTCATAAAGCAACATGAACGAAAGCCATTCTATCTGAGAGTGATAGCTTTTAAACTCACGGATGATAAAATCATAGGCCTTAGTAAAGATTTGATCCTTCTCTTCCTCGTAAACCGTCGGTTTGGTTTCTATGGTCTGATTTTGAAAATACCGATCCATGTTTGTGGAAAAAAGAATCATCATTCCATGGAAATTTTTCAAATAATCCATGACTACTTGAGGTTTGTTATTGCTTTTAAAAGTCTGGTTTTTCCCGTTGATTAACGTCCCAAGATTTTTCAGGATAAAATCAATATAGCTCATATCATCCATTAACAGCTTGTTATAAGAAAAGCGTTTGGTTAAGGCGGTATCTTCAAACAAAGAGGATTGAATTTGCAGATAAACCCATACGGCTTTTTCCGCATCCAAATCATCTGTTTTGTTAAAATTCTTCACATCATAGCTGGTCATAGTTTGGTCTTTGTCCAATAAGGTACAAATCTTTCGATCGTCAAAAACGGTCAAAAATAACCGCTTAAAGTCAGATGTGTTTAAAACTTTTCGGATCTGCTGCTCATTCAAATCGGAAGAATACGCCAGCAGTTTAATGGGGTCATCCCCCAATTCCTGTAATGTAGCGGTAAAACCGATTGCAGTAAAACAAATAAAAAAGATGATAATTGCCTTTTTCATAACTTCTCCTTTCTGTTGGTATGATAGGCTGTTATAATCCATAAACAGGATTTCCTAACTTCACCAATAACCACCGTTTTGGTATTGATAAATTTTAAGCGTCCGTTTTTTTGAATCTGACATTGAGTCTTGGGATCGTCAATCAATTGTTTGACCTCAACTTCATCAATTTCTCTTTCCAACGATCGGTTTGAAGCATGGAGGTCAAAGCAGATATCCAATCCGAGCAGTTCCGAAATCACTGTTGTCAGTTCAATCCCCTTTCAATTCTTTGTTTTTCTTGTAAAAAAGAATGTGATTCGTACGGTTTTGACTGTTTAATAATCGTTAACATACAAGAGGATTATATCATAGAACCTTTTTTCTAAACAACGTTTATCTGGTATAATCGTTTAGTGAAGTAGACTGCTTCACAAGAGTTTTTTGTGCAAGTGTAAAGAGAGGTACTTTCATGAGAAGGGTTTTTATAAGTGATATGCATATAGGAGATGGGTTGATCTGTGATAACTTCATCTTCGATGATGAATTAGAAAAATTGTTACTGGATTTAAATGCCAGTGGTGAAGAAACCGAGCTTGTCATTGTGGGTGATGGTCTTGAGCTAATGGAAAGTGAAGTTGTGAAAGATTTAGGTCTGATCCCATTTAACCAACTTCTGGAAAAGATTGATCCGGTGGTTATCAACAACATTGTAAACAATCACCCAAAGGTATTTAACGCCTTATCCAAATTTTGCAGGAGAAACCGTCTCATATACGTGATTGGAAATCACGATTATTATTTCCATACCAATTCCAAATTGAGAAAAAGATTCAAAGATTTAATGGGATCAGGAGAAAATATCCAATTTGTCCCTTATTTTTACGACAGAAATTGGGGTGTTTTTGCCATACACGGTAACAACTTTGATCCGGGTAATCGCTTCGGAAAAGATAAGAACGGTGATTTAATCCCCCCCATCGGTGATTACATGACACGATATATGATGATCAATTTCAGAGAAGTATTGATCAACGGAGATGTCCCGGAACACATCCCGCATGACTACGATGATGTACAACCCAATATGGATGTGTTTGAATGGTTTTCAACTATGATGAAGACTTATGATATGGGAATCAACTTAGTGGAACTCTGGATGGAAGAACTCTTAAAAATGTTGAAAACCGTTCAGGCAAAGCATTGGATCAAATCCAATTACCCCATCGCCCATCGTTTTTCAAACCTCTTTATCAACAGCAACAGGGGTATTAAACTGGGAAGGATCATGGTGGGGTTGGTATCAAAGGTACGATCGTTGAAACGAACCAATTACATGAAAACCAAGGCTGAGAAAATACTTAACCGAGCAATGGAAAATCCTCAAAAATACGGTTTCAAGGAAAAAGACTTTTACGGTTTTTGTGAGATACCGGATATTGATTATGAAAACCTCAGGGGGTTGATTTTTGCCCACAGGCACAAATTTGAGAATTACGTTTTGCCCAGTTACGGACAGACCCGATTTTACATCAACACCGGTACCTGGAGAACGGTCATCGAGCGTGATGGAAAACGTAAGGGCAAATTCTTGAAGCGTTCAGAATTGGCATATGTACTCATTGACGATTCTGAAGAAGACCTTTCCATTAATGCCGTGACACAAAACAGAATCAGAAACAAAGTGACCGATCTATCTGAAAAAGAGGTGGTTTGAACGTGAGAAGGTTTTTCCTGATTGACGGAACAGGCCTCGTCTACCGGGCCTTTTTTGCCATCAGAAATTTAAATACATCAGCAGGTGAACCGGTTAATGCCCTTTATGGTCTTTCCAGGATGTTGACTAAGTTGTTAAAGGAAAGGGTAGAGAAAGACGACAGGATCGTCTTTTTTATGGACAAAGCCAGAAAGACTTTCCGTACGGAAATGTATCAGGATTACAAGGCAAACCGTTCAGAGATGCCTGAAGAACTGAGATTTCAAATGGCCTTTGTTGAGGAATTGGTCAGATCCTTCGGCATCAACGTTCTCTCCGTTGAAAATTATGAAGCGGATGATCTGATTGCCACATTTACCAAGGCCTTTAAAAACGATTCGGATCAGTTTGAAATTGTTACCAGTGATAAAGATCTATTTCAGCTGATTTCAGACAATGTCAGGATTCTGAGAGCTGAAAAAGGTGTAACACAACTCAAAGAGTACGATCGGGATGCTTTTTACGAAAAATATGGCTTTGAGCCTTCACAGATGATCGATTACCTGTCTCTTATGGGCGATTCTTCCGATAACATTCCGGGTATTAAGGGAATAGGCGACAAAAGGGCAAAAGACCTGATCTCAAAATTCGGATCTTTGGAAGATATTTACAAAAATATAGATAAAATTACTAAGGCCAACAAAAAGCGATTGGAAGAATCCAAAGAAACAGGGTTCTTAAGTAAAAAACTCGTTCAACTAAAGGATGATGTCACCCTTGAGGATGATTTTGCCAATCCTGAGAAATACAGTTATTCAGGGATCAATTTAAGTGAAATGACACAGCTTTTCAACAAATTCCAGTTTGATTCGTTGTTATCTGAATGGGCTGACAAATCCAACACACAAGGCCTTTTGTTTGAAGAAAAATCCCCTGAAAAAAGGAAAGAAAAATCCACTTCTTACCGAACCATTACAAAAGATGAATTTCCGGATTGGCTGGAAACACTGAAAAAACAAAAGCAGTTCGCATTAGACACTGAAACCACATCCTTAAATGTACGTGAAGCTGAACTGGTAGGCGTTTCCTTTTCATGGGGAAAAGATAATACCTATTATCTGCCTTTGGGGCATAAAAACAAAAGTGATCAATCCAAAAACCTGGATATGGAAAAGCTAACGGTCGTTTTAGAAGAAACTGAAGATGCTCTTGTCATTGGACACAATTTAAAATACGATTTTGCCGTTCTGATGAACTGTGGTTTCTCCATGCCAAAAAACTATTTTGACACTATGATCGCCTCTTATCTGTTAAATCCGGATAAGGGAAAACACGGATTGGATTTGCTGGCCATGGAGGAATTTTCCCATAAGATGATCTCTTACAATGAGGTGATTACACAATCCACAAGCGCTTCAGATTTCTCCCAAGTAAGTGTGGAAGATGCCACGTTGTATTCTGGAGAAGATGCCGATTTCACTTACCGGCTTTACAAATTATTTGAAGAGAGGCTGGAAAAAGAAGGCCTAACGGAATTGTTCCAAAAGGTGGAAATGCCACTTTTAAAGGTTCTCATTCATATGGAGGACAACGGAGTTTATTTCGATCGAGACTATTTGAAGACACTCTCAAAAAAGACCGAAAAATTGATCAAAGACATCAAAAACAAAATTTATGAGTGTGCCGGTACGGAATTTAACCTGAATTCACCCATACAGTTGGGTGAAATACTCTTCGACAAATTGGGGTTGCCCTCTCAGGGAAAAACAGCCAAAAGCAAGAATTATAAAACGGGGCGAGAGGTCCTTGAAAAACTAACGGGGGATTACGAAATCGCCAAACTGATGTTGGAATATCGAAAATACTCCAAATTAAAATCCACGTATATCGATGCCATTCCACAGTATATTTCCAAAAAAACGGGGCGGGTCCATTCCTCCTTCAATCAAATCGGCACGGCAACCGGCAGATTAAGCAGCAGTGATCCCAATCTACAGAATCTTCCCATTAAAGAAGAAGAAGGCCGGGAGATCAGAAATGCCATTCGTCCCCAACAGGAGCACTGGAAACTCATCAGCGCGGACTATTCCCAGATTGAATTAAGGCTCATGGCACATATCTCTTCAGATGACAATTTAATCAAGGCCTTTGATGATAATTTAGATGTTCATTCTTTCACAGCATCCAAGATCTTTTCCGTTGAAATGGATGAAGTCACAAAAGAGCAGAGGGGCATTGGAAAAATGATCAATTTCTCCATTATTTACGGAATTTCCGCTTACGGTTTATCATCGAGAATAGGTATATCTGTTAAGGAAGCTGAAAAGTTTATTGAGGAATATTTTAAAACTTATCCCAAGATAAAAGAATATATGAATGAAGTGGAAAAAAAGGCTAAAAACGATAAAGAGGTTCGAACGATTTTTAACCGGCTGAGAAAGATCAAATATATTGACGCATCTAACAGGCGTCTACAGCAAGAAGCAATAAGGATGGCCATTAATTCTCCCGTTCAGGGTACGGCAGCTGATATAATGAAGGTAGCAATGATCAATGTTCAGGAAAAAATAAAGAAAAAGGCATCCCGGTGCATGATGATCATGCAGATACACGATGAAATCGTTTTGGAGTGTCCGGAGGAAGAAGTCAACGAAATGAAAGGGATGCTGGTTCGGGAAATGGAAAATGCCTATTCACTTAAAGTACCGCTAAAGGTGGATGTAGAGGTTACATCAGAATTCTAATTCAGGAGGTCAAAATATGAAATGGGTGGAATCTGTACCAAATTTTAGTGAAGGAAAAAATGTTGAAGTGCTTGAAAAGATCGTCAAATGCGTTGATAAATACGACAGGGTGTGGATTGTCAATTGGTCTATGGACAAGGATCACAACCGGTCGGTAGTCACCATGGTGGGGGAACCCTCCCAAGTGGTCGAAGCGTTGTATGATATGACAAAGACCGCTGCTGATTTGATCGACCTTAGAAATCACCGAGGTGAACACCCTCGAATGGGAGCCACAGATGTGATTCCATTGATTCCTTTGAAAAACATTGATTACACGGAATGTATTGATTTTTCGAAACAACTCGCGGAAAAAATTGGAGAGGAGTTAAAGATACCGGTATATCTTTACGAAAAATCAGCCACAAGGACAGAAAGAAAAAACCTGGCAACAATTAGAAAAGGACAATTTGAGGGGTTCAGCGAAAAAATTCAGAACGAAAAGTGGAAACCCGATTTCGGTCCAACCAACACCATACATCCCAGTGCCGGGGTTGTAGCAGTGGGCGTCAGAGAATTTTTAATCGCTTATAACGTAAATCTGGCAACGGACAACTTGGATATCGCCAACGATATCGCCAAGATGGTCCGTCATAAAAACGGTGGATTTCGTTATGTTAAAGCCATGGGCGTTGAATTAAAAGAAAAGGGAATTGTACAGGTTTCTATGAATTTAACTAATTTCAAAAAAACAAGTATTTACAGGGTATTTGAAATGATAAAAGTGGAGGCAAAGCGTTACGGTGTTGGAGTTATCGGCTCTGAAATCGTGGGCCTTGTCCCATTACAGGCAATAACAGATACCATGGACTATTATTTGGGATTGGATGCCTTTGATATGAACCGAGTCATTGAATACCAACTAATGGAGATTCTGGAACAGGAATAAAAACACATAAATTTGGGGGTAAGAGGATGCAGATTATAAAGCTTCTTAGAACTAATTTTGAGGGAGACGAATACCTGGTAGAAACCGGAGGTGTTTACAAGCGCTCCAAGCAATTGAGGGGTTTTGTTTGCGGATCGTTCCAGGATCGTATCAACTCAAGGATAAAGATGTTGTATCAATTCCAGAATCGATTTATCCTACCAGATTTTATGGATTTCAATTCCACTGAACCCCTCTTTCTCTTCCCATATAAAGGCGAAGAAAGTATAGATTTATTACCCTTAGAGGATGGCCAAAAGATAGAAATCGCTATGCAGCTCATTGATTCCATGGAGCTGTTGAATCACGTCACCGGTGAAGGCTTTGGCATATGGGGTTTCCCCCATTTACTGGTTTCCGATCGACTACGCATTCTCCCGCCACTTTGGGTTAATTTTAACAAAGAAGCGTTAAAATTCGTTTTAAACCGGGAGAGTGTATTCGTTGCACCGGAAATATTGGATGGTAAAAGGCCTACCTCCGCTTCGGATACCTATGTTCTGGGAAAAATTCTACATCATTTATTACCTGAGGAATTCAAGGATAAATTCATCCGGGAATTGTCACAGATGACCGATGAGGATCCTAAGGTCAGACCCTCACATTTCGGGAGGCTGTTTACAGACAAGATTCAAATTACCAGAACTCATCAATCTTTGGAAGGCTTAGTAAAACGGGAGTTGGTTTCCTCTCATATCGTGGAAAGGGATAAAGACTTAAGGGAATTCAACACTTATTTCGCGGACCTTCAAAGTGAAGAAACCGGATCTTACCTTATTTACGGTGGATCGAGAGTGGGGAAAACCACATTTTTGAATCTAATTCAAACTGATTTGATCAACAACGGCTGGAAAACCCTAAAGGCAGCTGGCACAAAACAATTTTGTCAAGAACTCCTTCAAATTACAGAAAATCCAGAATTTGCAGGCGTAAACATGGAAGATTTTCAATATTTGTGGGATCTTCAGGAAAATTACAATCTGGATCGTGTGGCACGTATAGTGGGTAAGCTCATTGGCATTATGGATCAAATTGCCATTCTCGTAGACGACTTCGAGCAAATTGATGACAGGTATCGAAAATTACTGGATTACGTACAATCCATGATAATCCCTTCAAAAGTGGTGATAATTGCCACTTCCACTCAAAAGGGAGGTAAATTTACCTTTACAAAAAAATACCGGTTAGAACCCTTTAACAAAGAGCAGACAACAAAATTCCTGAAAATTCTTTTGGGTAAACCCTTCGTCAACAATTACGAACCTCAGGTGAGCTGGATTTACAATCTGACCAATGGTTTTCCGGGTCTTATTTACAATTTTCTCATGTTGCTCAATTCCACCGAAAAACTGACTATTAAAGATGGAAAGTGGGTTTTAGAGGAAAACATCCATAGCATCAAAGGGATGGAAGATTATGTGAAAAGACTGTTTCAACAAATAAATCCCGTAGACAAAGAGCTTCTTTCCTATTTTGCGGGATTATCCGAGAACTTCACCAAAGAAGAATTCAAAACCCTGTGTAAGAATCTCGAATTAAACATTAAACAAGCAGAAGGTTCCTTAATCCGACTACAACGAGCCGGATTAATCATCAAAGAGGGGGAACGTTATCGATTCACCCTTCACGATATTTGGGAAAAGGCTTATCAAAACTTAGTGGAAGATAAAAAGAAAAAGATACACACCGATTTTTGCAAAGTGTCTCCCGATTATTCCAGAAAGGCTTGGCACTACAAGCAAATCGGAAAAAGAAGGGCTGCTGCCGCCATGTATTTAAGAGCTGGTTGTGCCAATTTCACCAAAAACATGAGTTGGGCTATCGTTGAACAGTATTTTAACAACGCATATGACCTTCTTGAAAAAGCTGAAATAACTGATGAGATGCTGATGCTTCCGTCCTTGTTGAAAGCACTCAAAGGCGAGACACTGAGTGAAGAAATCGCAGAGCGGTTTAAACGGTCACAGCGCCTGAAATATCTTTATTTGTACAACCTGGTATTAAAATGCGAGTTCGACAAAGTCGAAGAAGAATATCAATCGATTTATCCGGATGGCAATCCACTTAAGACATTCAGTGACTATACCAATAATTTGTCATATGTTTACTGTCTTTATGAATCGGGAAAAATCGGAAAAGCGTCCGAAGAAATCAAGATGGCTTTCAACAAAGGAATGAAATTTGACAGGTATAAATATCTGAATATCCTATACAAAAATCTGCTGGCCAAAATTGAATGGCGTAATAATCATTGGGATGAATCTGCGGTTTTGTGCAAAGAAAACATGGAAACTGCAAAACGTTTGGAAATGAAATTTCTCCTTCCTTTGGTTTATTCATCCATGGGAACCATTATGGATATTAACGGTCCTCATTATTCAAAACCAATACTTCAAAAAGCCATCACCTATTCGGAAAAATACGGAATCCCTCAACTTTCCTTAAGACCGGCACTTAATTTGGCTAACAGCTATTTGTATTCCGGGGATATTACCAGCATGTTCATATTTATCAAAAAAAGCCGTGAAATTTCCAGAACCTACAACGATCGGAACAACCTGGCATTAAGTTATCTCATTGAGGGACTTTACCATTCCTACAACAAACAATACAAGGAAGCATTGGAAGATTTGGATCAGGTAATTGAAACGGTGGATTTTCCCGAAATTAGGCAGAAAGCCTTACGTTCCAAGTACATGTGTTTGTTCCAAATGAATGATCCCTATAAAATTGACCCCGAACTTTTGAATCAACCTTTCGCTCAGGAGTATGGTTTTTATGATGTAGTTAAACTGGGATTGGCTGAAGAACCGGATGAAATAAAAAAATACTTTAACAGCTTCAAAGAAGTCCACCATTTGTGGAAGGAAGAAATTGCCGTTGCCTTTAAGGATAAGCTCTCAAAAAACTTCCCAGAGGAATTTGAGCGGTATTTAGAATCCCTCATACAGCACTATCTTAAATCCCATTCAAAATTACCCATAGCGTTGACAAATGAGGCATTTGCCTACCTTTACCGGGAGATGGGACAATACCGCAAAGCAAAAAAATTCGCCCGGAACGCTGTTGAAATGTACAAAAATATGAAAATGATGTCTGCCGCGGAAAAGATAAACCGAGAACTGCTCATGGGTGAAAAGACATTGGAAGATTATGTGAACATTATCTCCAATGCACTGAGATCGGAAAAAAGGGAGGCTATTCTAACGGATGACCTTCTCAGCCAAATTGAATCTAATTTGATTGCAAAGATAAACGAAATGGATGTTCTGCACGAAATCATTAACTTTTCCAAAACTATCAGCGCATCGGCAGAGCCTGAGGAGATTCTGGCAGAGTTTGTCAGCTGGATCTTGTCTTTTTCACCGATCAGAAAAATGATCATTGCCGTATTGAAGGATAACAACGTTGTTTATAAAAGTTGGATGTCTCTGGCCAGCACAAAGAGAAGTGAAGAACAGTTACTCATTCAGAAGATGCTAAAAAAGAGGCGGGGTTTTACCCGAACGCCATTTGAGGCAAAGGCGGAATTCTTTGTAGATGAGACTTATAAGGGGATGATGTACGCTGAAAACAGCAATTTGATGATGAGTAACGAAGAATTTGACCGATTTGCACTCTTTATCGATAACCTGGAACCCATCATTTCCATGGCTATCAGAAACGCCATTTCTTATCGTTCAAGCATTCTCGACCCCCTCACCGGTCTGTATACCCGTTGGTATTACACCAGGCGTCTTGAAGAAGAATTCGACAAGAGCAAACGGTTTAATTCAAATCTCTCTGTAATCATGGCCGATTTGGATCATTTTAAAAGGATCAACGATGAATTTGGTCACAACGTTGGTGATGAAGTCTTAAAAACTATCGCTGCCATTTTCAAAGACTCTGTCAGGGGTTACGATGTGGTCGGCCGTTACGGTGGAGAGGAATTTGTCGTCATTTTACCCGATACAAGTATTAATGAAGGGAAAGAAGTAGCGGAAAGAATCCGAAAAACCGTTAAAAAATGTGATCAGTTTAATTTTTTCTTGACCATCAGTTTGGGTGTAACGTGTACCGGAGAAAAGGGTTATGAAAAATATTTGGAAGTTGTTGCCGATGCGGACAGAGCACTTTATTATTCCAAAAATCACGGAAGGAATCAGGTCACATTATACGATCCAAAGGATGAATAATGCCTAAGCATCTTTTCCTTTTCCTCGTTTTTTTCATCCTTGTCAGTATGGGACTCGCCGATGATTACAGCTTTACCATCACAGGAGAATTGCCGACTGTTAAACTGAATCCTCCCTCAGATATTTTTCAATATGACTCGGATTTTGTTTATCAACCGCGAAAGATGAGTTTGGATTTGAAAACAGCTCCTCCTATCGTTGTTCTTAACTTGAACCCTCCCGAAAAGCAACAGGAGATTGCATACGCGCCTTCAAAAGCTATAAGGTTGATCGACGTACTTGATCCGCCTCCTGATCAGCTGAAAGAAGACCAAATCTTTTTTTATCAGGATCAGTTAATCTTGTTTCATAAACCCGTCAAGTTCAAGCTAAATGATCAAAAAACCGGTGGGATCGCAATCAATCTCATCAGCAGAAAACCGTTGGAGATTCCTGAAATAAGCTACAATTCAAAGGCAAGGACTTATCACGTCCCACCCCCTCCAAAGACAGACACCGTGACCTTAAAGGAAGAGCGTGTCTACCTGATGGAAGACGGCGTACCGTTTTATCCGTTGAAAGAAAAGACAAGCGATCAATCGAGAATCTCATTTGGAACTGTTGATTTAAAGGAATATCGCATCGGATTTTCAAACCCATTCCTGGATGCTTTGATATCCAATGGAACCAATCGCCTTTTCTTTAAAAACGATTCCGTTTATATCGGGGCTCAAGCATCGCTGGACGAAATGACAGCTCTCGCCTATTTCCCGGGATTCAACTTTAAGATGGATTTGTTTGATGGTACCTTTGTCTTGCGAACCACAACAGAGTTTGATCGCCTGCCATCCTTTGATTTTGGTTTGGCTTTGTTAAATACCACACCCCTTCCGGTCATCAACTGGTACACAACGGGTTCCAACAACCTGTTTTCAATGGGGATGGATGTCTTCGCCAGAACTGCATATGGGGTGGGTGTTCAGTTAAAAAATGACCCTTATCTCATACGTGGAGCAACGGGTTACAATTTTTCAACTGACGCATTTCACGCGATAGTTAATGGCAAATTTACCATTAACCGTGGTTTGTTTAACGCTGCAATTTCATATAACGATGGGATATCCCTTCATCTTGGGGCAGCTTATCGATTAATCAAAAACGATCCTTTTTCCATGAATATTTATGGTAATATAGACTACAAAAACGATTGGCTTTTTTCCGCAGGTACAAAAATGCGATTGGGAGATGTTGATTTGAACGTTAGAATAAAATTTATAACCGGAGGTTTATCTTTTGATGTTGAAGCCGGATACGCATTCTGAAAAAATCCTTGAATATGATCTTTATGTGAAAATGCCTCTTAAAGAGGCTCATTTGCTTGGTTATCTTTCAGAATCCTATGATAACGTGATGAACATCAGGCATGCGGGGGTTGATGACGGCACCGTAAAGATCATCGTTCCCTCCGATCTTATGGACGAAGTCATGGAAATGCTGAACCTGTTAAAAGATGAAATTGACCTGGAGGTGGTGAGGTATGAACCGAATCCGGGACATCCTTAGTCTCCCCTCTCCCAGGGAATATTACCCGTCAATCTACGATATTGATTTTCAAAGACTCAAACGGCTTGGTATCAATACCCTGCTGTTCGACTACGACAATACACTGGCCCCCTGGAAGAGCATTTCAGTCGGTAAGGACACGATTGCCCTGTTTGAAAAACTACTGAACAAACGGTTTAAAGTTTGTGTTGTCACCAACGCCCCGGCTAACCGTGCCGGTGATTTGTTGGATTATTTTGGCGGAAAGGTTCCGGTTTTTGGGCAAATGAAAAAACCGGGCATTAAAAAGCTCTCAAAGGTATTGGAATTTCTTCATTCCTACCCCCAGGAAACCGCGTTGACCGGTGATCTTTTTTTTACCGATATCATCGCTGGTAATCGGATGAAGATGTACACCATCCTTGTCAACCCCTATTCTCATTATACAAAAGAAGTATCTGATTTTATCGGAAAGGCAGCTTATAAGATGACCAGATGGAGTTATTTGCTCTATTTTTACACCATTGGCTGGTTTTTCAGACTTTCTTATCTCATCAGCCCACAGGCAAGAGTGACAAAGTGGCAGGATGTTGATTTTGACAAATATTGGGAACAAGGCTATAGAACGATCATCTTTGATATGGACAATACCCTGGCCCGATGGAAAGAGAAAGACTTATCACAAGATTCAATTGACAAAATGAAGGAATTGGTTGCCAAGGGTTATCAACTGTTCATCATGTCCAACACACGCCATGTGGAACGTTTAAGACTTATCAGTCAAAAGGTTGGACCCGGTATGAAAGCCTTCGGAAAGGTTAAAAAACCCTTTTTGACAAAGGCAAAAGCGATCATGAAAAGAGAATCGTTGAAAAATTCAGAGACGCTTTTTATCGGAGACCAACTCTTTACAGATATCCTAACCGGTAATTTGCTAAAGACCTATACGATTAAAGTGAACCCCATCGATTTGGATCATGAATTCCCGGTCACGAAATTTTTAAGAAAACTGGAAAGAATCTTTGACAGAAAAAAGGAAGGCAGGAAAAAAGGTGAAGAAAAGAAGGAGCAATAATCAATGAAGTGTCACGGCTGTGGTGTTCAATTACAGTCTACAGACCCGAATAAAATCGGTTATATCCCTGAAAGCACGTTGTTGGAAAGAAGTGAACCCCTTTGTCAGAGATGTTATCGAATCAAACATTATTCTGACAACATTGCCCCTGAAGTGGTTCATTATTCTCTGTCGGATTTGAAAACCATTGGCAGCAACATCATTTAACCATCAACGAGGGAATGGACCTGGCCGTATCGGGGTTGGGATGGATCAATGTAAAAAGAGGCCCCCTTGAAATTAACCTCATCATTCCCGGGGGTTTGGGGTTTTATCAGCGAAAGGCGTTGTTTATTAAAAAACGTTAAAGCGATAAATATTTTTGCCGATAATAGAGAGTGAGCTCTTATATTGGATTCCAGGGAGGGGATCTTATGGGTTTTAATATCGATAGAATCGAATCGACAGATTCGGTTAAGCCTGCTTATAACGATGTGACGGATCGTGATCAAGCACGTGCAAGACAGACTGAAAAGGCTTCTGAAGAAGATAATGAATCATACAAGAATGTCAAGCAAGCCGTTGAAGAATTAGAAAAGGGCATCCAAATGTTCAGAGATGTTCAAATGGGTGATTTAAAAATCGAATTCGATAAGGAAGCAGATATGAAGGTTGTCAAGATTGTTGATCAAAAAACCGGTGAGGTGTTGAAGGAAATACCTCCTAAGGAAATCGTTGAGCTGGCCAAAAACCTCAACGAAATGTTGGGTATTTTGTTCGACAGGTGGGCCTGAGAAATTTTTTTTAACATCATAAGAAGGTGAAAATATGTCAACCGATTATCTTTCCTATTTGAGTGATTCTCAACAAAATCGGATGCATTTTGCTGGTGCTGCAACAGGGTTAGATATTAACAGTATGATTGACGCGGAGATGACAAAGGCTTCAGAACCGGTAAAAAAGCTCCAGGAAGAAGAAAAGTCCCTGACAAATCGACAAACTGCCCTGCAAAATGTTTCCGACAGATTGGACACATTCAGGACTTTTGTGAACGATTGGAAATTACAATCCAATTTCTTTCACAACGATGCCACCTCCTCGAATGAGGATGTCTTGACCGTCACGACTTCAGGCTCCGTCAGAGACACCACATTTGATGTGACTGTCGACAACTTGGCCAAAAATCAGTCCTATTTTTCAACTTCCTCTGTTTCTGCAGAAACGACCACCCGATTAGAAAACCTGGGCGGTACCGGCAACGGAATAGCAGGTGCCGGTACCCTATCCGTCAACGTGAACGGAACCGCTTACGAAGTCGACTATTTTGAGGGCAACACACTGGAAGAGATCACCGAACAAATCGAAGGTCTGGACGACAATCTCCAGGTGTATGCCGTCAATTCCAGTGACGGTTTAAAGCTGTTCTTTTCTGGTACGGATGCCAGCGTTAATCTACAAATCAGTGATTCCGGGACATTGCTGGAATCGTTGAATATGACCGAATCTCACAAATCCGGTGGTTTTGTCTTGGGTGATCCCGATGCAACTATGGATACTTTTGGTATTAGTGATACCACAGGTGGTCAATTAACGATAACAGTGGACGGTGCTGATTATCAGCTTGCCTACGATCCGGTATCAGATGATTTTGATTCATGGATTACCAATATTTATGGGGATCCCACATACGATACGTTGCTTGAAAAGGTCAGTATCTATTACGGTTCCAACGGACAAACCGGTGCTGATGAGGCCATGAAGTTGTTTATCAACTCGAAAAACCCTGAGAGCAATGTTACCGTAACCGAAACGGGTGATGGAAATATGCTGGAGATGATGCGCTTTTTCGAGACTTATGCCTCAGCTGAAAGGGTCACGGGAGCTTCAACGGATATGCTGGACACTATTGGTGTGTCAGATAGCGGAGACCTTGTATTTACGGTGGATGGAACGGATTATACAATTGGCTACAATGTTGCTACTAATGATCTTGATGATGTTGTTACTTTAATAAATGGCACAGCAATTCTTCAGGACAAAGTATCCGCCAATATCGTTGAAGACGGTGGTGAGCTACAGTTGGTCCTCTCCGCCAAAGACAATACTACCACTTTTGAGGTTTCCGATACCGGAAGCCTGTTAAGAGCAATGAATATGACCGAAGAATTCGAATCCACCAGTGCAGTAACAGGTGCGGATACCGATTATCTGGCTGATTTCGGAACGACGGAGGACTCCGGAACCATCTCCATCAACATCGACGGCAGTTATCGCTATGTGAATTACGATGCCTCGGCAACCGGAGATACTCTTGCAGAATTGGTCAACAAGATCAACGCAGCTGACAGCAGAATTTACGCTGAAGTTGAAGACCTGGGAGGAACGCTGAATCTGAAAATCGGGAGCACGGAGCCCGATGTGAATATTTCATTGTCCGATTCGGGAGACGTTCTGGAAACGTTAAATATCGAGGCCACCGAGGCTAATGGACACCATTCAAACGGATACAGTACCACCGGACATTCTGAAAGCGGATTCCAGGAAGCACAACAAGCAACAACCACGGTAAACTTCGGCGGCATAGAAACCGAGATCACCAGTGATACCAATACTTTCACCAATGTTCTCCAAGGTATCAATTTCACAGCACGACAGGAAAGCACTACACCGGTTACTGTAACCGTGACACAAAATATTGAAGCCACCAAACAACACATCATGGACTTTGTGGATGAATACAACGATTTGATGGATTATCTGTATGAAAGATTATACGCAGAAGACGATCGTGTACAAACAACCTCTACAACATCTGAAGAAGGCGATAGTGAAGATACTGAAGATGAACTTGCAGATGTACTTGTGGGTGATCCATTACTGAGAAGTGTTTTCGAAGAATTAAAATCCATGGCCTATCAGGATATGGATGGCGGAGGCCAGGAAGTTTATTATTCCAATACCATGTCCGGGACTGAGGAAAGCACTCTGTACGACCTTGGTGTAAGACTTCCCTCTGGAAGTACCCGAATATTGTCTATCCATGTGGATGGCTTTGACGACCCAATTGAAATGACGTACTCGGAAGAAGATACGCTGGAAGACATTACCAACCGAATGGCTTTGTATGGGGACTATAACGTGAATGCCACTATTGAAGAGAATGGCAGCGGTTCGTTTGTCTTCAAAATTTCCAGTCCCAATGATATTATTATCACCGATACGGCCACCACCGGTTACAGCGGTTTAAAAAGCATCCTGTTAACCAATCATGGTGATACCTCTTTGAAATACGATTATCTCACTGAAATTGGTGTGGGATCTTCTGACGGATTCAGTGATTATACCAATAATTATAGAAACATCATGCGAGGTAGGTTGTCCATTAACGAGGGGTTACTTGAAAGTGCCTTAAGAACAGATTCAGAAGCGGTATGGGAAAGTTTTGGTATTTCCACTACAATCGCCGGGACTGAGATGAAGGGGTTGGCCACTCAGTTATCAGATCAGATTTACGATTACAATACCTTCAACACGGGGAAAATACAACGCATCATCGGATATAATGGGACCATCGCTCAAGAAGTTCGGAGAATCAACAGTGAAATCATCGACTGGTCTTCTCGATTAAATCGTAAATTCGAAGCTCTTTGGGCCAAATACGCTTCCCTGGAACAAACCATCAGTAGATTACAGGAACAGGGAACAGCTTTACAAAATGCCTTTACGAATCTGAACGGAGGAAATTAATAATTACAAACTTGTCTCACTATAAAGGAACAAAAAAAAGGCTCGATCAGCTCCTTGTTGATCGAGGTTTTTTTTCATCCCGAACGAAAGCTGCTGCAGAAATCATGCTGGGAAATGTTCTGGTTAACGAAGAGAAGGTGACGAAGACCGGTAAGCGTTTTTCAGATGACTGCACTCTTCGTTTAAAGAACGTGACGATCCCATATGTCAGTCGTGGTGCTTTAAAATTAAAAGAGGCTTTTGATTGCTTTGAGTTATCCGTTAAAGACAAAGCATGTGTTGATCTGGGAGCCTCCACCGGAGGGTTCACTGAAATCCTACTCCAAAATGGGGCAAAAAAGGTCTATGCCGTTGATGTAGGATACGGACAACTGGATTGGAAGATTCGCTCAGACCCCCGAGTCGTATCCATGGATAAAACCAACGCCAGGTATCTAAATAAATCATCTTTTGAGGAACAGATCCAATTCATCACAGGAGATTTGTCATTTATCTCTTTAACTCTTATTCTACCGGTTACCCATAGCATTTTAACACCTGAAGGAGAAGGGGTTTTTCTCATCAAACCACAATTTGAATTACCCCAGGACAGGAATGTGAAAGGGATTGTAAAAGACAATGAGGACCGCTGGGAAGCTGTTCATAAGGTTTTTATGAAGTGTCATGAAATGGGGTTTTCCGTGGAAGATTTTACTCCTTCCCCTGTCAAAGGAAGAAAAGGAAATGTAGAATACCTTGTAAAGATTTCTTTACCTTATTCACAGGAGTGGTTATTAAGTGATACAATAGTACGGGAAAGAATCTTTAAAAGAAAGGATGATTGACAGTTGAAAAAGATAACGTACGAAGACCTTTTGCTGTTCAAAGATGGAGAATTTGATTTTGTAGAAACCCTATCCGATGAATTTGACTGCACAAAAGCTCATTTAAGGGCGTTTGAAGCCATGAAAGCCGGTTTCGATATCAAATCCCGCGATTACAATATCTTTGTTGCGGGAGATACTGGAACAGGACGCAGGACCTTTGTCCGACAAACAGTAGAGAGGGTTGCAAAAGACAGAGAGATGGCTTCGGACTGGATTTACGTCAATAATTTTAACAATCAGTGGAATCCCAATGCTATTGCCTTGAAAGCAGGAACGGCAAAAACCCTTAAAAAAGATATCAAGAAATTGCTGGAAGATTCTCTAAAAGCACTTGATAGTCTTTTTGAAGGAGAAGTTTATCAACAAAAAGCTCAGGAATTAAAAACAGAGTACGATGAAAAGCAAAAGGACTTGTGGAATGATATAACCGCAAAAAGCAAAGAATTAGGTTTCAGCTTAAAGATAGCCCCAAATGGGATTATCACTAATCCCATTAAAGATGGTAAACGCATTAGTCAAGAAGAAATCGGCAATCTGGAAGGAGAAGAAAAGGAAGCTTATGAATCTAACCTGGTTAAATGCAAGCAACTGGTAGAGGGTTATCTCTACAAGTCTCGTGTGTTAAGCAATGAATACGAAGAAGAATCAGAAAAAATGAACGTTGAAAGTGCTCAATTTGCACTGAAACCCATATTTACCAAGTATGAAAAAAAGTACAAAAAGTATAAGGACATTACGGACTTTTTAGATAAGATATTAAACGATATGACCGATAATCTCATGATTTTAATGGGAGATAGTGAAGAGGAAATACAGAAAATGTACAGCCGCTATCAAATCAACGTTTTTGTAGACCATACCGATGAAAAAGGTGCTCCGGTCATATTTGAGTTGAATCCCACTTATTCTAACCTGTTTGGCAAAATCGAATACCTGTCTCGGAACGGATACCTGTATACGGATCACACCTTGATCAAACCCGGTTCTTTTCATAAAGCAAATGGCGGATATATCATCTTCGAGGCAAAAGATGTACTCAATGATTTTTACGTCTGGGATACTTTAAAAAAGATGTTGTACTCTGAACGAATCACCGTGGAGAATGTTGAAAGTAGAAGCGGTTATTCATCACTGGCAACGATTAAACCGGAACCTATCCCGTTGGATGTCAAGGTTATTCTAATCGGAGAACCCTATCTCTACGATTTACTGTATGAGATGGATCCGGATTTCGAAAAGTTGTTCCGGATAAAGGCAGAATTTGATTATGAACTCAATAACACCGCTGAAAACAGGCGCCTAATTGCCTCATTTATAAAAACAGTCATTAAGGAAAGGGCGTTATTGGATATCACATCTGATGGTGTTCAAGCCATTGTGGAATATCTGCTGCGCTTATCAGGTTCAAAACAGAAAATCTCAACCACTTTCAGCAAAATATCTGACCTTCTGATCGAGTCGTCTCGTATTGCCTCTTTGGAAAAGAAAGAAAAAGTGGATTCAATTCTGTTAAAAAAGACGCTTGACTTAAAGGAACATCGGGTCAGCTTAGAACGGGAGAAGATCGATGAAATGATTCATCAGGGAGATATCATCATTAAAACAAAAGGCGAAGCTATTGGCGAACTAAACGGCTTAAGTGTTCTCAACATCGGTGATTACGTCTTTGGCATTCCTGCCAGAATCAACTCGGATTATTCCTTGGGAAGCACGGGGATAGTGGATATTCAGCGTGAAGTAGACATGAGCGGTAAAATATACAAAAAAGCTGTTCTGACCTTGGAAAGTTTTTTTGAAGCCAATTATTCTAAAGATTTTCCCTTGTCCGTAAAAGCCACCACCTCATTTGAACAAACCTATGGAGAAATCGATGGGGACAGTGCTACCATCGCTGAAACCATATCACTTATTTCAGCCATCAGCCATATTCCCATCAAACAAGGCATAGCGATAACGGGTTCTATGAGCCTTAAAGGAGAAATTCAAAGTGTGGGTGGGATCAGCGAAAAGGTTGAAGGATTCTATCGTGTATGTAAAAGATGTGGATTGACCGGAGAACAAGGCGTTATTATCCCTGATAAAAACCTGGATTCACTTATCTTAAAAGATGAAGTAATTGATGCTGTTAAAAAAGGAAATTTCCACATATGGACGGTAGATCACCTTTATGAAGCCATTGAAATCATGATGGGAAAACCCGCTGGGTTGAAAGGAAAAAAGGGTAAATTCCCCAAGGATTCCGTCAATTTTATGTTAATGAAAAATCTTGAGAAATTCCACAAAAAAATGCAGGAAGAACATGAACACGATCTAAAACCTCAAGAGTGTGAAAAAGAACATCAATAACATAGCTCCGATAAAAATATAAATGATCCTTATCTGTCAAGGGAATCGTGATATAATCTCATTAAATGTATGAAAAAATGGAGGGGTAAGCACATGAAAAAGATAACCATATTTGTACTGATTGCACTACTTTCAGTCACTTTGCTGGCCGATTGGCTTGTTGAAGTAAAGGTAGAGGGGATGGAATACGAGCACGATAACGCTTTGGAAATGATGTTGTTGTTGGAAACCATTCAAAATGAAGTCACAGAGTATCAGGACATAGACGATTATATTTGGAAAACACCTTTAAGTGACAAAGGGATGTACAATGTGGAGCGTTGGGATCAGCTTAGAGATTTGGTTGTGTCATTACTCCACAGGGAAGATTATAATTTCGTGGGTATATACACCAAAAGATGGCCAAACGGTAGGGATTTAATACCGTTTATTTACATAGAAAACAGATTTACACCGCCCGATGAATTTGGAACCCCAGAAAATTTTGTTCAACGAAATTTCGATTTGGCTAAAAATGAAAGTCTTCTGGCGAAGGCATTCAACGAAGGACAGGGGTATTTTACAACTAACGCAATTAGAATAACTGAATCTGCATATGATCAAGAAGCTGCCAGAGATTATCAACTCAAGGCAGGGGTAAGAGGTTATTTTGCCTATCCTTTGAAAAATGGGGAAACCACTATCGGACTTCTTGTTATTGCTACTAAGAACCCAGGCCTAACGGAAGAACAATATTTCAGAATCCAACAATACGGCGATGCAACAGTTTGGTTGGTTGTACAAACCGTTGATTTATTGGTTAATCCAGAAAAAGTAGGCAATTAATGGGATGCTTTAAATAATGACCATACAAACAAATGTTGGAGAAATAAAAGTAGAAGAAAAGGACATTGTTATATTCAAGCAAGGCATACCGGGATTTGAGTTCCTGAAGAAGTTTGCCGTCATCGCATTGGAAGACACCAAACCTATACAGTGGCTGGTATCCCTGGAAGACAAAGAGGTGTCTTTACCTGTTATTGATCCTTGGTTGATTCGTTCTGATTATCATTTGGATATTCCAAAAAACATCGTTAACTATCTGAAAATAACAAAACAGGAAAAAGTTTTCATCTTAACAGTGGTAAGAATTCCAAGTTCTCAACCGGATGCAATGACTGTTAATT
>JAYEGQ010000023.1:0-25264 GCA_034659095.1 Thermotogota bacterium | reverse complement strand
CTTCTTCCGTGTTAGCCTGAGCTTGTTGTGCTTGTTGTGCTTGTTGTGCTTCCTGTTGCTGTTTGTACACGTGTTCACCGGCTTTCATGGACTCTTCCTGTAACTGTTCTGTGAGAGACTTCATTCTTGCCATGTTATCGTTGTTGATGGCTTCTCTCAGGTCGTTTTTCAGTGATTCCAAGTTACCCCTGATATCATTTGGTATTTTGTCTCCACTGTCTTTAAGCAATTTTTCTGTGGCATATACAAGGGAGTCTGCCTGGTTTTTCATCTCAATTTCTTTCTTCTTTTCTTCGTCTTTTTCCTTGTTCTTTTCTCCCTCGTCAACCATTCGGTTGATTTCCTCTTCTGAGAGTTTATTTCTGCCGGTAACAACCATGGACTGTTCTTTGTTGGTTCCCTTGTCTTTGGCTGTAACGTGAACGATTCCATCTGTATCTATGTCAAATGTGACTTCAATTTGAGGGATTCCCCTGGGTGCCGGTGTAATGCCTACCAATCTGAAACTACCCAGCATGTGGTTCTGTGAAGCAATGCTTCTTTCTCCCTGATAAATCCTGACCTCAACTTCAGTCTGTCTGTCTTCTGCTGTTGTGAAGACTTTTGACTTTTTCACAGGAATTGGTGTGTTTCTTTCAATAAGGGGTTCCGTGAGTCCACCCTTGACTTCAACACCCAATGTGAGTGGTGTTACGTCTACAAGGACAACATCTTTTCCCATGTCTCCGGACATAATGGATGCCTGTATAGCGGCTCCAACTGCAACTGCTTCATCCGGGTTGATTCCCTTGTTGGCACCTTTACCAAAGATGTCTTTGATGAAGTTCTGTACCATGGGCATTCTGGTCATTCCACCTACGAGAAGAATTTCATCGATTTCGTCTGTGTTCAATTTTGCATCTTTTAACGCTTTGTTAATCGGGTCTCTCGTGCTTTCAATGAGGTCTCTGACTAATGATTCCAAGGTGGATCTTGTTAATTTTTGCTCCAAATGGAGCGGGCCATCTGATGTTGCCGTGATAAAGGGCAGGTTGATGTCTGTTTCCAGTTTTGTGGACAATTCTATCTTTGATTTTTCAGCTGCTTCCTTTAATCTCTGAAGGGACTGTTTGTCGTTTCTTAAGTCCACACCGTATTCTTTTCTGAAGGTTTCAGCCAAGAAATCGATGATCTTTTTATCGAAGTCGTCTCCACCCAGGTGGTTGTTTCCGTTGGTTGAAACAACCTGAATAACCCCGTCTCCGATTTCAAGAATGGATACATCAAAGGTTCCACCACCAAGGTCATATACCACAACGTGTTCTTCTTTTTCTTTGTTCAAACCATATGCCAAAGCAGCAGCTGTTGGTTCGTTAATAATTCTTTGAACTTCAAGACCTGCAATTTGTCCGGCTTCTTTAGTTGCCTGTCTTTGTGCATCGTTAAAGTATGCCGGACAGGTAATGACGGCTTTGTTAACCTTTCCACCCAGATAACTCTCAGCATCATCCACAAGTTTCCTTAGGACGTATGAGCTGATCTCCTGTGGTGTATAGTCTTTACCATCTATACTTACCTTGTAATCTTCTCCCATGTGTCTTTTGATGGATCGAACGGTTCTTTCACTGTTCAAAACTGCCTGTCTCTTTGCCGGTTCTCCTTTTACAATTTCCCCGGTTTTACTAAAGGCAATTATGGACGGTGTTGTTCGTGAACCCTCAGAGTTAGGAATAACCTCTGAAGTTTTGTCCGGTTTCACCCATGCGATACATGAGTTTGTTGTACCCAAGTCAATACCTACCACATATTCTTTTGCCATTTAAAAACACCTCCAAGTATTTTTATCAATTTTCATATAAGTTGACGATAGTTTATGTCTTTTTATTTCAAAAGTCATAGTTCATATCACTCGATTCGTATTATACATAATCATTCGTTATATGTCAAGTAATTAGTTTACGATTAACATTTTATCGGGAAAATAATGATGTTGATGTTAAAATATTCAGTGAAAAAATGTTTGTAGAGGACTCTTAATGGCTGATGTGAATTATGCCAAGACGCGAAAGTCTTATTTGGCCGCGGGGTTTTATCCGTAGAAAGAGATTTTTGAGTTATGCGGTGAGAAAAATTCTTGTCTAATTACGATGAAGGTGTTGTAAAAATCCGCTTCGTTATCTCTTTGGCTGTATCTGTGGCTGCTATTCCTCCGAGGGCGGTTTCTCGGAATTCGTATGGGATGGCTTTCCCCACAAAATTCATGGCTTCGACTACTTCGTCAAACGATATGACGCTTTGGATTCCGGCTAATGCTTGTTCTGCAGAGATAAAAGCGTTGACGGCTCCTGAGGCGTTGCGTTTAGCGCAGGGGGATTCTACAAGGCCTGCAACGGGATCGCAGATCAGTCCCATGATATTCTTTAAGGCGATGGCCCCGGCGTGAAAAACTTTTTCTGGAGTGCCACCGGCCATTTCGACTACAGCGCCAGCTCCCATGGATGCTGCGGAGCCGCATTCGGCTTGACAGCCACCCTCTGCACCGGAGATTGTGGCGTGGGTGGCGATGATTCTACCGATTCCGGCAGCTGTAAACAGTGCGTTGATTTTGTCTTCTTCATTGGCTTCCAACACTTCTGCAGCGGTGATAATAACCGCGGGTAGGATTCCTGATGATCCCGCTGTTGGCGCTGCACAGATTTTTCCCATGGAGGCGTTGACTTCGGATGTGGAGAAAGCCCTTGCCATAAGGAGGTTGATGGTATCTCCACAAATCGACAGTTCTTTTTTACGGTAATCGGTTAATTTTTTAGCCTCTGCACCGATGATGCCACCCAGTGTCTTAACGGGTTTTTTTATGGTTTTTTGCGCTGATTTTTCCATCACATCCAGGTGTTTTTTCATCTTTTTCCTTAGTTTTTTTGCTTGGATTCCGGTTTGTGTAACTTCTTCTTCCAGGATGATCTCCCATATTTTAACTCCCTTTTTTTGGGCTTGTTTAATCAATTCAGTTGCGTTTGTGATCATTTATAACTCCTCTCTTACGGGGTTAATCACACGGATGGATAACACATCTTCAACTTGTCCCAGGATTTTTGTGAGTTCAGGTGTGATCAAGCTGTCAGTTTCAATGGTCATGGAGGCGACATCACCTTTTGTTTTTCGGCTGACTGACATTTTTGCAATGTTGATTTCGTTGGTTGAGAGGATGGATGAGATGCGACTAATCATACCTCTTTTATCTTTATGGGTGATCATTATGGTGGGATATTCATCGGTGAAATTGATTTGATAGCCGTTCACATCCGTTATCACAATGGCTCCTCCGCCAATTGAAGACCCTGTAACGAATGTTATGTTGCCGTTTTCGTTTTCAATTTCCACTTTGACAGTATTTGGATGACCCGTGGGTATGTCGAAGGGAAGAAATTCGATGTAAATCCCTAAATCTTTTGCAAGACCAAGAGAATTGGCCAATCTGTCATCAGAAGGTTCCATGCCAAGTACTCCTGCCACCAAGGCTTTATCGGTACCATGACCCCGATAGGTTTTTGAGAAAGAGCCGTACAGGTGAAAACGAGCACTTTTTATTTTTGGCCCTGCGATGTATCGGGCGACTTTTCCTATCCTTGCGGCTCCAGCGGTATGGGAGCTGGACGGACCGATCATGATAGGACCGAGAATATCAAATATTCCGTAGTTTTCCATGGGTGTGTCCTTTCGGTAGGGGAGCCCCTATAAATGCTATTTACAATTGTATATTCTTAAAGTACTCATTTAGGCTGTTAATAAAGCTACCGATTTTATCCACGCTGGAGAGAACTTCTTTGACGTCTGACAGGAATTTTTGGATGGATGCGCTGATTTCTTCGGCGGTGGCGGAGCTTTCTTCGGATATGGCCAGGAGGTTTTCGATGTTACTGTAAACCTGGTCCAGTTTTTCCGTGTCGTCTTGTAATCTGAGGATGATTTCGTTCAGTTCTTCTGAGATTTCCGAGATGTGTTTACTGGATTCTTTATTTTGTTCGGAATTTTCTTTCAAACTTTCAGACTCGTTTTTCATATTTTCAAATTGATCTACGAGTTTTTCGATTAGGGTGTTGATTCCTGTGGAAATATCTTTTAGCGTTGTGGAAATTTGATCAGCTGAATGTCTGCTTTCTTCTGCCAGTTTTCTGATCTCATCGGCAACAACTGAAAAACCTTTCCCGGCTTCCCCGCTTCTTGCAGCTTCAATGGCGGCATTTAACGCCAGCAGATTGGTTTGCTCGGCGATTTGTGTCACGGTGTCGGCTATCTCCATGATGGTGCTGGTCTGATCTTGTACGTTTTTCCCAACTGTCACCAGGTTATCAAACTGTACGCTCATATCCTGTATGCCATTGGCGGATTTTTCAACGCTTCCTGCTGAATTCAAGATGGATTTTACCGCATCATCCAAGGCTTTGGCCATGTTCGTTTCTTTGGCTACGATATCGTTTAAGGTAGCCACGTTGGTACTGACGGCTTCTGATATGGATTCGGTATCGTTGCTAATATCCACCGCCGTACTGGCAACCTGATTGGAGAGTTCGCTCATGGTACTGGTAAGGTCCACCATCTCGTGGGCGGATTCTGAAATTTTGGTGTTAAATGAATGGATTTCCTGTAGATCTCCGGAAAGTCCTGACATCAGCTCTTTTGATTCTATCTGGGCGTTGTTGTAGGACTCAAGGACATTGGAAAAATTCTTTTCACCCTGGAAATAGATGGGTGTGTCATAATTTTTGTTATAAAAATGATCAAATCCAGCTTTGGTTTCTTTCAAGCCTTTTTTGACAAATGTAAATCCAAAATACGACAAGACCGATGCAACGCCGGCTGTTATGATGGAAGCTATCCAGGTTTGTTGCATGTATTTGAATGAAACCCAGGATACCACACCGATAACAATTGGAACGATAACGGTGAAGATTAATCCCAGATTCCTTGAGATTTCGTTGATCAATTTTTCACCGTATAAACCTCTCCAGGTCTCCAACCAAGTGTTGACGAGCATCCCTTTCATATTTTCAACCTCCATTAGTCGTAGAATGTGGATGGTGTTGTGATTATATCATTTTTAAGGGAAATTTAGGAACAGAAGTTATTCGCAGGGTGTTGTTTCAGCATTAAAAAACGGATCACCTTAATGATCCGTTTTAATGCGGGGGGTATATTTTTCTTTATATTCTCAAGGGGGATAGGGGGGTCCTATCATTTTTTCTCTTTACATTAGTTTCGACTGCACCCAATTGTAAAAAGTTCAAAGTTGATTGTGGTATAATTTTTGAGGGGGTATTTTATTTGGATAATTGGCTGGAACGATCTAAGATTTATGCTTTCTATATATTCTTCATAATCGCTTTAATAGCGGTTTTTGTCTACGTCTATCCCAGATACGAATTCGACAGCGCTAACTCAAATGTTACCTTAGGTTTAGAAAATAGTTACAATGCAGAAATCACTAATTTTTATGCCGTACGAGATATTTCCGAATTCGGGCTATCCGGTGATCGGGTTGTCTATTAT
This sequence comes from Thermotogota bacterium, assembly GCA_034659095.1. Classification (GTDB taxonomy): domain Bacteria; phylum Thermotogota; class Thermotogae; order MWEM01; family MWEM01; genus JASUTC01. The sequence goes on along the minus strand of JAYEGQ010000023.1, from coordinate 19,738 downwards.
ATGAATTTTGATTCATCAAATGTCGGAAGAGCACAGATTGAAAAATTAATCCAACAGCGTGAGGGAAGGAAAATCACTTTTATCGGCAATCCTCCCGATATTCCTCCCGAAGAATTCGCTAATCTACTGGACCTATACAACATTGAAATTGGTTTTCTGGAGTTGAATCAAATCACCAACTGGATGAGGGAAGTGATTCAAAACAGGACTCCATCAATGCGAAAAAAATTATTCAGAGTTCACACCATTAAACCCGCTGAAATTAACAAATTGAATCTAACTTACCCCATGGTGTTAAGGCGATGGATTAGGGCTAAACAGGAAAGAAGTATTGATTTTTTTTGGGTACAGCCCCTTGACAGTGATTTTTGTTCCTATGAACAATATGGGCAGGATATAGCCGGTATTCTTAACCCCACCGATACCATTAAAACGGCCATACCTGAAACCAATTACTGGTTTAGGATTCTGTTGATAATAGGTTCAGTGGCCATCGTTTACTTTTACTCCCCACTTTTTGCCCTTATCTCTTTTGGGATTTTTATCTTTTATTCGATTACAAGCACCTTCAACGATGCCACGCTATATTTAGTCGGATTAACCGGTGCTTTCGGGATAACAGGTATTTACAAACACCTTCGGGATTTAAAATATACTCCATTTCTTAAATTTCTTTCTCTGATTCTTTCAGCTTTTGTTTTGGGTATCACCATTAACACCCTTAGTTTCTCTTTTGAATCGGTCAATCAAATTTATATGGCTCATGGTGTAAAACTCACGTTGTTTTACCTGCCTTTTTTGGTTTTTCTCCGTGAATTTGCCCTATATGGTTATAATGATCTGGGTTCAAAACTCCATTGGGCAGATTTGTTAGTCCTGATTTTTGTGGTGTTATTTGGTGTGTATTATATCATCCGAAGTGGTAACAGTGGATATGTTTTGACCGCAGAAAGACAATTCCGTGACCAGTTGGAGGTTCTTCTTGGAATCAGGCCAAGATTTAAAGAGGTGTTTGGTATTCCCGCCCTGTGGTTGTATATCTTCGGTAATCATAAACAGTTTGGGAGATATGGTTTTCTCCTCCCTGTTCTTGGGGCTGTTGGTCTGTGTTCTGTAGTTAATTCCTTTCAACATGTTCATACTCCCATTTTCACGATCCTTTACAGAGAAATTACCGGTGTTGTTATCGGAACACTTATCGGTGCTCTTTTGAGTTTTTTATTTAGTAAGAAAAAATCAACATCAGTCTAAGATTTCGCTGCTAATTGATTGAACGAAAGTATGGTAGAATAGAATAAGAATAATGGAGGTGGGAAAATGAAAAAAGGTGTTTTTTCAATGTTGGTTCTTTTAGTAATCATCACAGCAAGTTGTTCGGTTACTGCAGGAATTCCTTGGTTATACGGGGGCTGGGGATTTTTTGCTGATTTTGGTTTTAATTGCCTCTCGTCTAATAGCAGGGATGTAGATGTAAACGGGCACCTCGAGCTTAAACAGGATGGCAAAGACCTTGTGGGAACACTTGAAGTGGATGAAGCGGTCTATAATGTTAAAGGCAGTTATTTAAAGGACGGCACGGTCGTCTTAAAGCTGTTCGACGAGGAAAAATTTCTTTATGAACTAAAGGGAGCCGTTGAGGGAAACAAACTGGTTGGAAAAAGCTGGCATGCAGAAAAGGAGCTCTGATTGTTGATGAGAAAAAGTACTGCCGTTGTATTGTCGCTTCTGATTATTGCAGTAGTCTTTTCCGGTTGTTATTTCTCAGTGGGTTTATTGGCAAGACTGGGTGAAACGACCTGGGAATACGCTGTAACACTTGATAGTACAGTAGAAGCTACCGGTACCATTGCATTTGATAAACGAACTAATTTTACAGCACTCAATGGAACATTGACACAAGTCCATCCAAAAGCAACTACGGTTGTTTTTAATGGGAGTGTTGATAATCAGAGAAATATCACAATTAACCACATTCCCCTTAGTGCTACCGAGGTTGTCAGATTTGAAGGTACTGTCAACGGGGCAAATACTCTGATTAAGGGGATTCAACTTTATGCTTCCGATACAACAGCTACTCCAACACAATGGTATGAAGGAACTTGGACAGCGACAAAAACTTCTAAATAATCTTGTATAAAAACATGAAAGTCATGTGTATTCCCTTCTTCACGAAGCTTTGAAGAAGGGAATTTAAATGTGGGGAATCAATATGCAGAAAAAGCTACGTTTTTCGATTTTTATAATCGATTTGTCCTTTTTATTCTTTATGTTTTTTATAATTGAATTCACTCAACCTCAAGTGAGCTCGAAAACTTTCTTACTTTATTCCATCACATTGTTGTTTTTCTTTGTTTCTCTCAGAGGATATGATGCAGTCAGAATCGCTTCTCCCCGTTGGACCATGACTTCCTTGTCAATCTCACTTTTTTTAAGTCATTTTTTGTATTCCGGACTGGCTTTATTTCAGCATAACCACCTGCATATGGATACTTGGGGATATGTCCTTTATTTTCTTATCTTTTCCAACTTATTTAACCCGTTTTTTTATCGTTTTTTAGGTCAAAGGAACAAAGAGACCATTTATGCTTCTCCGGATACACCAAAAAAACTGTTAGAAGCACTTAAGATGAACGAATACTTGCTCATCGAGAAAAAAGAACCCATCAAAAAGAACACTTCGTATTATCAACAAATCAGTTCTCCCCTGTCTAATATTCCCGGAGAATCATATGAAAATATAGATACTAAGATTTTTAAAGAAGCCATAGATGCCAAAAAAGGCTCTGTCTTTTTTACTCGGGTAGTAGATATAATCCTTTCTCTGATATTTCTTTTGATATTATCTCCTTTTTTTGCAATTTGTTCACTGCTATTGCTTATTTTTCAAGGAAAACCGATCATTTACAAACAAACCAGAATCGGGCAGAACGAACAACCCTTCACCCTTTATAAATTCCGTACGCTTAAGCAAGGTGAAGCCAAGGTTAGTGATATTGAACAAGACCACTTAAAAAGAAGCACTGGAATCGGAAGGTTTCTGCGTTCGTTGAGATTGGATGAGTTACCTCAGTTGATCAACTGTACCAAAGGGGATATGTCTTTGGTGGGTCCACGACCGGAAATGCCTTATTTCCATGAACTTTGCAAAAAAGAAATTCCCAATTACACCAATAGACTGCTGGTGAAGCCCGGTATTACCGGATGGGCACAAACCATGTACAAACGCTCGGATACGTTGGAAGAATACCGTATCAAAACCGGTTATGATTTTTACTTTCTGTTGCATTATTCAGTTGGTATGTATTTTAAATCGTTGTTGTATACTTTGGATACTCTGGTGTATCGAAAGGAATAAAAACGCCCCTTTACATCCAAAGAGGCGTCCAAAAAAGGAGGTTTCTCTTACATGGCGTAAACTGCCGTTGTTTGCCGTTCGGGAATCTCTTTTAGCACTCCCTCTTTTATTTCAACTTTTCGGTTTCCATAGCTTTCCGCAAAATCCATATTGTGTGTGATCATCATCACAGTAACATCCAATTCTTCGTTAATCATTTTGGTTAATTCCATCACCCGCCGGGCACTTTTTGGGTCCAATGAAGCGGTGTGCTCGTCCAACAGCAGGATTTCCGGATTGGTGATAACGGCCATGACCATCGCCAATGCCTGTTTTTGCCCTCCCGAAAGTTCCCCAACAACCGTATCCAATCGGTTCTCCAATCCCATCTTCAAATGCTCCAATAATTCCAACGCCTTGGGATCGATTCGACTAAAGGTCGGTCCTCGGTTTCCTTTCTTTGAAGCAATTTTCAAATTTTCTCTGATGGTCAGATTTGAAAACACCCCGGAATCGGGATTCTGATACACCCTACCAATGAGATGAGCCATTTTTGAGATGGAAAGCTTTTTGATTGCTTTGTCTTTGAGGTAGTATTGCCCACCTGTGGGTTTCAGCTTTCCAAGTATCACATTCAACAATGTGGACTTCCCCGCACCGTTAGATCCCACAATCACCACAAAATCACTTTTATTTGCTTCTAAACTCACATCTTTTAGTGCCATGTTTTCATTATCCTGTCCTTGATTATAAATAACGGTTATATTTTCGAGCTTGAGCATAATGATTTCACCTTACCCTTCAACTGTTTTTTCTTCTTTGGATTATTGATCATACTGAAAGTGATAACACTTATGATAAACAATGCCGTCAACAATTTCATATCGCTTGCTCTGAATCCGATTTTATAGCCATACCGCATAACCAATGCGAGTATGGATTGATAAACAACCCCTCCGATAATTGGCGCGATAAGTCCAAAAAGGGGTTTGAATCTTCCGAAAACTATCTCTCCTACCATCACCATGGCCAATCCGGTGATGACCATGCCCTGTCCCATGGTCACATCAGCAAACCCACTGTACATTGCAAACATGCCTCCGGACAGGGCCACTAATACGTTTGCCAGGGATAACCCAAAGATACTGATAAAATCTCTGGACATCCCAAATGCCTCCACGCCTTCCGGATTACTTCCGAAACCTCTCAGAACAGTTCCCAAATCTGTTTTAAGAAATACAAATAAAATCAGGATAATAATACCTGCAATGACTAATATCGTAAACAAATCCGACCCATCTCTTAGATTGTCAAAGATATTCATAATCTCTGATTTTTGAGTCGCCTGTTCTTGAGGTTCTTCTGCTACTACCTTCTGTGTTTCTTCTTGTTCCAGGTCTCCGAACAAATCCGCAAGGGGATCTTCTCCACTAATATCCTCATAGTTGGTTAACTTGCTTTCCGTTCTGGTGATGGGGATGGGTAAATTGGGACCTTGCATCACTCGAATGTTTATGGAATAAAGCATGGTCATCACCAAAATCCCTGCCAATAGCACGTGAACTTTCAATTTTCTGAATATCAAACCGGTTATAAGGCCCGCAAGCCCTCCCAATATCATCGCGATTAAGAGGGCCATTATCGGGTTCAAACCGAGAACGATTAGACCTACCGTTACGGCACCGCCAAGGCCGAAAGAGCCTTCAACGGTTAAATCTGGCATGTCCAATATTCTAAATGTCAAAAAAACACCGATTCCGGTAATGCCAATAATAATTCCCTGTTCGATAATTGCTATCATTAGTCCATCTCTTCCTCTACACCGTTTTCAACAACGATATTTGCCCTTGAGACTACATTCTCAGGTACTTCAAGTTCGATCTCTTCCGCTAAATCCAAATCAACATACAGAATTAAGGAATCAGCGCTTATGAGTCTGGATTCAATTTCGGATACCGGAACACCTGTCAGCAATTTATAAACGATTTCTCCCGTTTCCAATCCGGCGTTGTAGTAATCAAATCCAAATCCAAGAACTCCACCACCTCTAGCGATATCAATATCTCCTGCCATAATAGGCGTTTTGGCAGTCTTTGCACTTTTTGCAATGGCTGCAATACTGGATGCTGCTGTGTTGTCCGTTCCGATGTAAATAAAGTCAACAGAGGAAACAACGGCGTTTAGCGCATTGATCATCTCAGAGGTGTTGCTGCCGATGATTTCAACCAATTCCATTCCCAATTCGTCACATGTTGCTTTGGCGGAATTTCGAATGGATACGGAGTTTGCTTCACTGGAATTGTAAATAATCCCAACTGTTTGGGCTTCTGGAACAACCAATTTCATTAGCCTAATCTGCGTACGCACCGGTGTCATATCACTGATTCCACAAATATTCCCGCTGTTTTTCCCCAATTTTTCAATCAAAGAAGCCCCAACGGGATCCGTTACTGCGGAAAAAACAACCGGAATATCTTTCATGGCATTCGCACATGCCTGAGCGGAAGGTGTAGATATTCCCACAGCGACATCTAAATCACTGTTTGAAAACTGTTTGGCGATGGAAACTGCGGTGTTCATATCGCCTTGAGCTGTTTGATAGAGTTCTTCAAAGTCTTCTCCCAAATTCATCCCTTTTTCTTGAAGTTTATCCAAAATCCCTTGCCGAACCGCTTCAAGTGCGGGATGTTCAACAATCGCTGTAATACCAACCCTGTACATGGACAGGCCAACAGTTAAAAGTAGTGCCGTTAATACGAGAATTGCAAGTAGCTTTTTCATCTTCATAACCTCCAGATTTAATAAAATAAGAAAAAATAAGAAAAACATCAAAAAAAGAGGGCACCCTTTTTCGGATGCCCTCTTTGGATCTACCTGTGGTTTTTATTTCTATGTTAAAACCGACAAGTTCCTCCAAGAGGGCACCTGCCAATAAAAATAAAAATACGCTTTATCAAAATTTTCGATTAACTCTTTATCGAAAACCATAATCATTCTCCTTTAATTTTACTGATCAATTTATAGCACAAAAAAACAAATTTGTCAAATTTGGATTGAATATTGTTTAGGACAACCACAATGGTTGCCCCTACAAAAGACTAAAAGAGGCTTACGTGGTTTTTGTTTTTAATCCTCCCCGTGGGGCGGTGCCGGCCCTGGCGGGGGGGTTAAGCTTTTCGCAGTGAAATCATGGTAATATTAATCGAGGAAAAAATAAAACTAACGAGGTGAAAAAGATGCAAGTCATTATCTTAGCGGGGGGGAGTGGCGAACGCTTTTGGCCCCTTTCCAACGCCAAAACCCCAAAACAATTTTTAAGGTTGTTTGGCAATAAAAGTTTGATTCGACATACTTATGAACGTTTAAGTGGGCAAGTGTCTCCTGAAGATATCTATGTGGTGACTTCCAGCCAGACAAAAGAGCAAACCAAAAACGAAATTCCGGAGATTCCTGAAAAAAACATATTGGGAGAACCTTTCAGAAGAAACACCGCAGCGGCATGTTTTACCGGGACGCTGATGGCGAAAGATTCCTCTCCCATTTTAGTGCTACCCGCAGATCATAAGATAGAAGAAAAGGATTTATTTTGGGATTATGTAAAAAAAGCGGCAGAGTCCTTGAACAATTTGGGAGGCCTATATACATTCGGGATCAAACCAACACGGCCTGAAACGGGATACGGTTACATCGAACGTGGAGAAAAGGCGGATAATGACGTTTATCATGTTAAACAGTTTCACGAAAAGCCACAATTGGAATTGGCTAAAGAATATCTTAACAATGACTGTTTTTACTGGAACAGTGGTATGTTTCTTTGGACAAGACAATCCTTTATGAGTGAAATGAAAAAAAACGCTTCGGATATATACAACGCCTTAATCAATATGGATCCATATAACGAAGAAAGTGTAAAGGATTGTTATGAACAAACGCCTACTATCAGCATAGACTACGCTTTAATGGAAAAATCCGATCAGGTTAAAACCATTCCCATTTCAATCAACTGGTCTGATGTTGGCAGTTGGGAATCCGTAAAAGAGCTTGAAGGGAAAGCGAAAGAAAATGAAAACACTTGTATGGTAGATTCTGAAAATGTTTATGTCAGGTCTACTTCAGGTAAGAAAATTGCCGTTGTAGGCGTAAATGATTTGATTGTTATTGAAGCCCCTGAGGGAATTCTGATCTGTAATGATAGCAGCTCTCAAAAGGTCAGAGAAGCCGCGAGAAAATTTAATTATTAAATTATCATTTAAAATGATGTTGCCATTAGAACGTTTAGACCCCCCCACCCCCGTTGGCCCCCCAGAATAGAGGGAATTTTCGTGTGTTTGGAGTTTTTACCGGAGGTAAAATACTCCAAGGTCAATGTTATTCTTGCAAGGCCACTGTCTTTTGTGGCCACACATACGGGCTCCACGTTTTTGCTTATTCCAGACCCCAGACCCTAAAACTCATACCCTTCACTCCTTCTCCCTCGCCGAATACACAATCAAAGCGAGAAGTGTGATTAAAAACGGTATTGTCATCAACAGCTTTGGCGGGATGGCGGTGTTGATTTGGAGTAAATTGGCCAGAGTGGAGGAAAAGCCGAAAATCAGGGCGGCCCCCAAGACACCTATGGGGTTGTTTTTACCCAGAATGACTGCAACTAAGGCGATCCAACCCCTTCCGTTGGTCATGTTGCCAACGAAGGATTCAAGCGGTAATGCCAGAGCAGCTCCTGAAAGGGCACAAAAGACTCCGGAGAGGATAAAAGCGCTGTAGTTGTAAGTTTTAACGGGAATACCGGCACTTTCGGCTGTTCTATGATTGAAACCAACAGTTTTCAGCCTTAAACCAAAAAAGGTTTTTTCAAGTATGAAATAGATCACGATAATCAAGACAAAAGACAGATAATCAAAGACGTTTTGATGGGAGAATAAAATACCAACGATTGGTATGTTTGAGAGTAAAGGCAAATCAAAGGGCCTTATTTTTGCCGGAAGAGTAAAGTACACCGTTCCCTTTGAATTCAACAGGGTGGAAGACAGGAAAGTCGTCAAACCTGCGGCGAACAGATTCATGGCAAGTCCAACAACGAAGATATTTGCCTTAAATCTACAATGTAATAAATATGTGAAAGCTCCAAGGGCAGCACATACAATGATGCTCAGTGTTAACCCCAAAAACAGACTGCCAAACATTTGGGAGAAAAATGGGGTCAAAAAGGCTGAGATCAGCATTAAACCCTCCAATCCGATATTGATCTTTCCAGCTATGGATGTAAACAGGCCTCCCAATGCGGCAAATAGTATGATGGTTGAGGAACTGATGGTTTCGTGAAAAAGCACTTCCATTTAATATCCTTTCATTTTGTTTCAAGCTTTTTCTTTCCCGTGCTCTTAATGAAACTAACAGTAACGAGAAAAAAGATCATCGCTTGAATGATTTTTGATATCTCGGGTGTCATATCCGAAAAAATCGATGATGCTGAGGCGGCAGATTCCAAAAATGCAAATAGGAAGGCTGATGGAATAATCCAAAGGGGGTTGTTTTTGGCTATTAAAGCCACGGCTATTCCTGTCCAGCCATAACCAAATGAAAAACCCCTGATCATCTTTCCGTGAACTCCCAGAATTTCTATGATCCCCGCCATACCTGCCATGGCACCGCTTAAAAAAAAGGTCTTGTGTATAACACTTGAGCCATTTATCCCAATGTATTCCGAGAATTTTGTGTTTTGCCCGTAAATATTCATTTTCAATCCAAAGACACTCTTTCTGAGAATCAAGTAAAAAATGATAAGAAACACAATTCCCCAAAAAATCCCCGTATTCAGGTTAGAAGGTGACAATATCTTTGAAAAAAGAAGATTTTGATCAATGGTTTTTGTTGTAATCAACCCCGCTTGAGTGTCCAGCATAGGGCCTTCTAAGAAATAATCTGTTATATGGAGTAAGCTGTAGCCAATCAGCAGAGAAGAAATCAATTCGTTAACACCGTATTTGCTTTTTAAAAACGCAGAAATGAAGGCAAAAAAGCCTCCTGTTAGAGCGGATACGATGACGATAATCGGTATGGCTAAAATGGGATGTAACCCACCGATATTCAAAGCCACCCAAGTACCCATCACTGCGGAAAAATAGCATTGTCCTTCAATGCCCAAGTTAAATTCGTTGGTTTGAAAAGAAATCGATGCTGCCAATCCTGTGAAAATAAAAGGGATCATCAGGGTAAGTAAATTCCCGAAAAAATAGCGATTGGAAAATGGTACAGTTAGAAAAGATCGAATGCTTTCAATTGGTGTGGAACTGGTTAGGAAAACAACGACAAACCCGGCTGTAAAAGAAATGACAATGATGGCAATCCGTTGAAAAATTAGCTCTCTACGCTTCATATTTGCTACCCTTTCTGACAAATCGTTCATCATGTTTTTCAAAAAAGCCCGCTAGGTGTTCGTTGATGATTTGCTTATCATAAGCGCCTTTTTTGGCATGATGCACAAACCTTCCCTCAAACATCACATAGATCTCATCACAGACTTCCATCAACTCTTCAACATTTGATGAAGCCATCAAAATAGCTGTCTCAGTGTGTTTTAAATCATTTAAAATTCGATAGGTAAAACTGATGGCAGCTGAATCCAATCCACGGGTCGGCTCGTGGATAAGCAGTAAATCGGGTGTTGTGTGAGTCTCTCTTGCAATAACGGCTTTTTGGATATTCCCACCCGAAAGAAGTCCAACAGGAGTCTTCACTGACAAGGTATCAATGTCATAATTGTTCACCAATTCTTTAGCCATTTGCTCCACATAACCATCATCGATCATCTTCCATTTGGAAAAGGGAGGTTTTTCCAACCGATTGGCAGTCAAATTGTACATCAGTTCAATAGTTAAAGCAGATCCATGATACAAACGGTCCTCTGGGATATAGGCAATTCCTGCTTCTCTTTTTTCAAAAACACTACAACGGCGAATATCTTTGTCGTGATAAAAAACAGTGCCGTTATAATTTATGTTTGCTGAAAAAATGGTTTCAAACAATTGAAGTTGACCATTACCTGCAAATCCCGCAATTCCTGTGATATGACCGGAACACAATTCAAAATTAATGTCACTCAACAATTGTCCCTCTGAAGAAACCAGATTTAAGTCATTGACCCGAAGCACCTGTTGTTTGATACCTGTAAATTCAGTTCCAAAAAAATGTTGATAATCTCCCCCCAACATTTCTTTGAGAATCATCTCTTTATCGTAATAATCCTTCTCTTGAAAAAAACTGTTACGCCCCTTTCGAAAGACGGTAATATCATCACATAATTGAATAACTTCGTTGAGATTATGGCTGATAAACACAATGGCCTTACCCTGTTCCTTCAATTGCCGGAGTACACTAAACAATTTCTCTTTCTCAAATTCGCTCAACACGGCAGTGGGTTCATCCATGATCAGTACATCCACGTTTAAAAACAGAATCCTAATGATTTCAACCAGTTGTTTTTCCCCAACGGAAAGGGTGTGAACCTTATCATGAGGATCGATCTTAAAACCATAATAATTCAAAAGAGCGTTGATTTTTTTTAAAACGGTTCTTTTACGGATGCGTTTATACCCTTTCTCGGAAACGGAAAGCAGTATGTTTTCCAAAACGCTGAGTTCTTCAACAAGCCTGAAGTGCTGGTAAACCATCCCTATTCCGGCTTTCAAGGAATCGACAGGCGAATGAAAGATGACTTGTTGACCGTTAATCAGGATACCCCCGCTGTCAGGTTGATGCACACCACAGAGGATTTTCATCAAAGTGGACTTACCCGCGGCATTTTCTCCCAACAAGCCGTGTATGGTCCCCTTTTCGATAGTAAAATCAGCCCCCTGAAGGGCTTTGGCATGATTCACATGAAATTGTTTGTAAATATCCTTGAGTTCAATAACCTTTTTATTCGTTTTTACAATGGTGATATCTCTCCATTCTTTAACCCTTCAAATACCTGGAGCATCTTCTCTCTGATCTCTGAAGGTATTTGTTGAAGGTAATGAGGATCATCAAAGGTAAAGTCGATAACCCCTTTATCAATTCCCCATCTCTGAGTTGACCCAAAAGGTAATTCATTTTTATAGGCCATTGTCAAGATTTTTTCAATGGCAACATCTGCTTTTTTTAACGTACAAGCCAGAATAACTTCCGGATTGAAATGAATAATGTTAGAATCCACTCCGATGAAATATTTCTTTTGGGAATCAGCCTCTTGAATGATTCCGGCAGATGTCCCTCCGGCAATGCCGTATACGATATCCACTCCTTGTGAAAAAAGAGCGGCAGCAATGTCTTTACCTTTGCCTGGATCAGACCAACTACCCGCCACAGTGAAAAAGGTCTCTACCTTTTCATTAGAATCAAACACACCTTTTTCAAAGGCCGGTTTCATCTTGTTAGTCATGGCAGGATATGTATCCCCGGCTACTAAAGCTACTTTCAACTGATTGTTGGCGTTATCCATATTTGAAGCGGTTACCAACCCGGCAAAGTACCCGGCGAGGTATGACATTTCCTCATCTTTGAACCCCAGGGAAAAGACATTATCCATCTCAGGCGCAATCCCATCAACCAAAATCAGTTTTTGGGATGGAAACATCTTAGCTGCCTTTTCTACAGATTGTGGCATGCCTTCTGTAAACGTGACAACTACATCGTATTGCATCGTTGCCACCAAACTGATCAGTGTCTGCTCCCATTTGGAAGCATTGTACCCACCTTCCACAACCTTTACATCATAACCATTGAGTTCTCCACTCCTTTTGGCACCAGCCACCATCATCTCGTAAATGGGATTTCCTCCCACTTCTCCCGTAATCATCAGTGCAACGTTAAAGGCGTAAGCACTGATGGTAACTACAAGTATCAATCCTAAAAACAAAGAAATTTTTCGCATTTTTTCCCTCCTTATCGATTCATGGAATTTCCCTTTCCGGGGAAATTATAACACTAAGTTTTTAATTTTCCTCCGTGTAAAAAACGGAAAAAATATTTTTTCAGTATATTTTTTGAAAACCCACTTGAAAAAAATATTCGATAATGATATAATTAAGAAACATATTTTTCAGAGGAGTCGTAATAATGGTTGAATTACTTACAGTAAGAAATCTTTCTATTCACTTTAAAACCTTTTTCGGTGAGTTAAAGGCAGTCAGAAATATTGATTTTGATATAAATGAAGGAGAAATAGTTGGTTTGGTGGGAGAATCCGGTTGTGGAAAAAGTATAACCGCACGTTCAATCCTTCGTCTATTAAAAACACCCCCAGCTTTCATTCCAAACGGTGAGTTTGTTTTCAACGGAAGAACATTAAATCAATTATCAAATGAAGAAATCAGAAAAATTAGGGGCAAGGAAATTTCAATGATTTTCCAAGAACCCATGACTTCTCTTAATCCTGTATTCAGAGTAGGCGAACAGGTTGCTGAAGCTGTTTTAACACACAAAAAAGAACCAAAAAAAGAAGTTAAAAAAAGAGTCATTGATGTATTCAAATCTGTTGGCATACCAGACGCAGAAAGAAGATACGCTGTTTTCCCACATCAGTTATCCGGAGGTTTAAGGCAACGTGTCATGATCGCAATGGCTTTAATCAGTAATTCCAAACTGCTCATTGCAGATGAACCCACAACAGCTCTGGATGTCACGATCCAATCACAAATTCTAAAATTAATAAAAGACGCAAGAGATGCCTACGGGATGTCTGTTTTACTGATTACACATGATTTAGGAGTCATTTCAGAAGTAGCCGAAAAAGTTTATGTGATGTATGCCGGTAAGATCGTAGAAGAAACATCCGTTGAAAAATTAATCAATCATCCCAAGCATCCTTATTCTGTTGGATTGATCAATTCAATCCCCAGAGTTGAACAACCCCACAAAAAAGGAGTTAGGTTAAATGCCCTATCTGGAAAGGTTCCGGAGTTGTTTGAAATACCTATCGGTTGTCCGTTCAACAATAGATGTGAAAAAAAGATGGAGATATGTGAAAAGCAAGACCCCCCTTTAAAAAAGATTGAGGATAATAACAAAGTAGCTTGTTGGTTATACAACCACTGATGGTGATATGATGAAAATTTTAGAAGTAAAACAGTTAAAAAAATATTTTTTTGCCGGTAAAGCCTCTTTTTTGGGAGAGAAAAAATGGATTCCGGCTGTTGATGATATCAACTTTGACTTAAAAAATGGTGAAACTTTAGGCTTGGCCGGAGAGTCAGGTTGTGGTAAATCAACTTTAGGTCGAACAATGTTGAAACTTCTTGAACCCACCGCCGGTTCAATCTATTTTAAAGATGAAGACATCTCTAAAAAAAGCCCGAAATTAATGAAACCGTTCAGAAAAAAAATGCAAATGATATTTCAAGACCCTTATGCTTCACTAAATCCAAGAATGACCATTGGAAATATAATCGCTGAGCCTTTAATCGTTCATGATATTATTAAAACAAAAAACGAACGTATAAAGAAAGTTAAAAAACTACTTGAGGATGTTGGGCTTCAACCGAATTATTATGAAAGATATCCAAGTGAATTCTCTGGTGGTCAAAGACAAAGAGTGATGATCGCAAGAGTTTTGGCGACTGAACCTGAAATTGTTATCGCTGATGAAGCTGTTTCGGCTTTGGATGTTTCAATACAATCTCAGATCCTTAATTTAATGTGTGATCTTCAAGATGAATATAATCTCTCATATATTTTTATTTCCCATGATTTAGGAGTAGTTAAATTTATAAGCGATCGAATCGCAGTTATGTATCTTGGAAAGATTGTTGAATTGGCTGAGTCTAATGAATTATATAATAATCCCTTACATCCTTATACAAAAGTTTTACTTGATTCAATTCCAAAACTCGAAAACAAACTATCAAAAAAATCCAACCTAACCGGTGAAATTCCATCTGCTATGGATTTACCAGCTGGATGCCGATTTGAGCCCAGATGCGAAAAGAGGATAAAGACATGCAAAATGAAGGCCCCAGAGTTGAAAGAGGTTTCACAAAATCATTTTGTTTCTTGTCATTTATTTGAGGAGTAGAATGATATGATCACTGAAAAAGTTTTAACGAATATCAAAAACATGTCCCCAGTTAATAAAAAAATAGCTAAGTACTTGTTGGATAACAAGCAGGAATTTGGGCTTTCAACCATCGATGAAATATCCAAAAAGATTGCCGTCAGTCACGCATCTCTTGTAAGATTTTCCAGGCTTCTGGGATTTTCAGGATTTTACGAAATGAAAAAATCTATCCAGGATGAAATAAGGAAAAAATTAAACCCTTATGAAAAAATCAAAACGAGCAAATTAGATGAACTGTCGAAGGAAAAACAATTTAAGGTGTTTTCTAAGAATGAATTTAGCAATATTACACAAACACTCAAAGAAGTTAACTTCCAAAACATATCTATTTTTTTAGAAAAAGTCAATACGGCTAACATTATTTATGTTTCAGGATTTGGTATGAGTCGATTTTTATCCAGTATTTTAGCTTATGGTTTGAATAATTTATTAAAAAAACCTGTTTTGCAAATAAATGGTGCTATTTCAGATTTTGTTTTTATGCTAAATAAGGTTACTAATGAAAGCACCGTTATTAATTATTCATTCCCCCCTTATTCAAAAGAGTCTTTCTATATCTCAAAAATAGCGAAAAAAAAGAACTGTGACCAAATTTTATTTACCGATTCAAAAACATGCCCACTTCATATTGACAGCAAATGTACGTTTATATGTAAAAACGATTCTTCTCTATTGACAAACTCATTATCTTCTCCAATCATTTTAACTCAAATTTTATTACAAATGATTGTTTTATTAGAAAAGGAAGAGAAAGAAAACTATTTAACACAAGTGTTTAAAAATGAACTGGCAGCTTATGAAGAATATTACAAAGGAGACTAAACAATGAAAATTTTTATTTCCACAGATATGGAAGGCGTTTTGGGCGTTGCCTCTTGGAGTGAGATGTCAAAAGATCCCACTTACAACCGATGGTTAAATCAAGAGTTAAGCTGGATTATTGATGAAATAAAAAAAAGTCCGATTAACTCATCAGTCGAGGAAATCACAATCTGTGACTCTCATTCCAGAGGAGAAAATATGCCCTATGCTGAACTGAGTGATCCAAGAATCACTTATATCAGAGGTTATCCAAGACCATTTTATATGATGCAAGGACTAGACGCTAGTTACGATGCCGTTTTTCTTATCGGTTATCATACTCGCATTGGATCTTTCAGAGGGGGGATGGATCATTCTTATTCAGCTTCATGTATCTATAACATCAAGCTTAATGGTAGTTCAGTGGGTGAAATGGAGGTAAATGCCTTTTATTCCGGATTGTACAATGTTCCAGTGGTTCTGATATCAGGCGATGATGTTTTTGAAACCCAGGTAAAACAATTCTATTTCAATGATTTCCCATTCGTAAAAACAAAAATGGGCATTGGAAGGTTTTCAGCGAAAATGTATCATCCGCAACTTGTGGAAAAAGAATATCGCAAGAAAACACAGTTTGCGTTAAAAAAATTGCAAGAAAAGAATTTTTTCCCAATAAAAAAACCCGAACCGAAAACAGTCCTGGAAGTTGATGTTGTCAATACAGTAATAGCAGATGCATTAAGTGTCGTTCCAGGTTTAGAAAGGATTGATGGAAGAACCTTAAAATACAGCTCTACAAACTATAGCAACATCTTTCAAATGATTTTAACGATTGCTATGCTGGGAGGTCGTTTTTCAGATTATTATTAATCCGTTCAGTCATGAACGATTTTATTTAAGGAGGTAATGTGAAATGAAAAAAGTTTTTTTGTTAGTTTTCGTTGTTCTTTTTGTCGTTAGTTTAGGTTTATCTGAAGAAGTAAACAAAGATGGGATTTTAAAGGTTGCGGTTGAAAAAGATGCGAGATCCTTGGATCCCGTAGTTGTTGGTGACAATGCTTCATTTCAAATGTATACACAAGTATTTGATTCTCTCGTATCCGTTACAAAAGATTTGGAGATCGTCCCGTCATTAGCTGATTTTAGAACCGAAGACTCAAAAGTATGGTATTTTAACATCAAAGATGACGTTAAATTCCATAACGGAGACCCTCTAACAGTTGAGGATGTTATTTATACCTTCGAAGCAGTAATGGACCCTGACACAAATTCACCAAACTATGAAAATCTCAAAGTTATTGAAAAACTCGAGAAGATTGATGAAAAAACTGTTAAATTTACTCTTCAATACCCCTTTTCCGCCTTTTTGGAACGAGTTTACACACAACCTATCGTCAACAAGAAGCTTAGAGAAAAAGATCCAATTGCATATGGCCTTAACCCAGTCGGAACTGGTCCATTCATGGTTGAAAAATGGGAAAAGAATAATCAACTGGTTTTAGTCAGAAATGAAGACTATTGGATGAAATATCCAAATCTTAAGAAAGTTATCATGAAGCCGATTCCAGAGCCGTCTGTTGCACTTGTAAATCTTGAATCCGGTGATATTGACATGTTGACAAAAGTCCTGCCTGACGACTTTACCAGAATTGAGAATAACAAGAATTTGATACTTGACGTGAAACCAGCATTGAATTATTATTATTTAGCATTCAATGTAGAAAACAAACCTGTGAATGATATAAAAGTAAGAAAAGCAATTTATTCTGGCGTAGATATGAATGCTATTGTTGAAACGGTTGTTGGGCAAGCAGGGGTTCGAGCCAAAAGCTCATTGTCTCCTTCCTCCTGGGCCTATAATCCTGAAGTGGAAAAGTACGCTTTAAAATACAATCCTTCTGAAGCTATCAGATTATTAAATGCAGCGGGATATACACACGGATTTGAAATAACCATCTTTACTCCTCAGGACACCTACAGAAGAAAAATAGCTGAGTTGATGCAAATACAATTGCAAGCTCTTAATATTAAAGCCAACGTAGAATCTCTTGAGTGGGCTTCTTATCTGCCTGTAATTGATGCGGGAAAAGCAAGTGCTTATATGCTTGGTTGGAATTGGCTCACAGATCCTGATGGTCTAATCTATGATATCCACCATTCTCAAACCGAAGCCTGGGCAAACGATGCAAGTAGTTATAACGGTACTAGATTTTATAGTAAAGAAGTTGATGAAGCACTGGAAGCAGCAAGAAAAAGCTCTAACATAGCTGAAAGAACGGAACTTTATCAAAAGGTTCAAGAAATCTGGTTCAGTAATTATATTCATATTCCTCTTTTCCACAAAGTAGCAACCGCAGCATTCAATCAGCGCGTTCATGGATTTGAAGCAAATGCAATTGAGTATACATTCCTGTGTACGCCTGATACAAACGTTTGGGTGGAAGCGGAATAAACTTTCTTTTTCCAATGCCTTCATAGTTTGAAGGCATTGGTTAAACTTTTCACCATTCATTGATGGAGGTAATATGCTTCGATATTTGATTAGAAGGCTCTTATTATTAGTATTGGTTCTTTTCGGTGTATTAATACTCGTTTTTACAGTAGGACGAATGATCCCTGGAGATCCTGCGAGAGTAATGCTTGGAGAAAGAGCCACTGAAGAAATGGTTCAGAATATGAGGGAAAAACTTGGTTTAAATGAACCCCTTGTTGTACAATTTGGTATTTATTTCTTTAATATCTTAAAAGGCGATATGGGAACCTCCATAACCCAATTTCAACCTGTGATTGATATCATAAAAAATCATTTTCTACCAACCTTTGAGTTGGCATTTATGAGTGTTTTATGGTCAATTTCAATAGGAATTCCTATTGGAATGCTCGCTGCAAAAAGGAAAGACACTTTTATTGATTATGCCTCCATGACTATAGCACTTTTCGGAGTATCAATGCCCGTTTTCTGGATTGGTTTGATTTTAATCATTATTTTTTCAGTTAATTTAAATTGGCTTCCTGCATCAGGAAGGGAAATAGGTATTTTCGCAGCCCTTTTCTCGTTTATTCAAACCGGGGATTTCCAAGTTTTATGGAAAGGCTTTTCTTATATCATTATGCCTTCTTTGGCATTAGGAAGCATGTTTGCCGCTCTAATCGCAAGAATGACTCGTTCAAGCATGTTGGAAGTATTAAATGAAAATTATATCGAAACTGCATTTGCCAAGGGTTTGAAAACAAAAAAGGTCATCAATAAACACGCCAAAAGAAATGCTATGATCCCTGTTGTAACTGTTATCGGTATGCAAATAGGTGCCCTCATGGGGGGGGCAGTATTAACTGAAACCGTATTTGCCTGGCCAGGCTTGGGACGTGCACTGGTAGATGCTATCTTTTCAAGAGATTATCCCTTGTTTCAAGGAATCATATTGTTTGCAGCAATGTTTTTTGTTGTAACAAACCTTGTTGTGGATATTATATATGGATTTCTTGACCCCAGAATTAAATATCAATGAGGTGTAAAATGAACATTAAAACGAACACACTCAAGAATAAATGGTATCATTCAAGAGATTTTTATCGAGCAACTCACAATAATAGATTGGTAACAGGAACCATATTAGTCTTAATTATTTTAGTATTTGCAGTTTTTGCTCCTGTTATAGCCCCTGAAGGGATATTTTCAGTAGACTTTAACGCAAGATTGGCCCCTCCTTCTTCCGAACATATTTTGGGTTGTGATGATTTTGGCAGAGATCTCTTTTCAAGAATTGTATATGGCTCTCGTGTGTCTTTGATTGTTGGTCTTGTTTCTCAGTTGGTAGCTATGGCTATTGGTACTGCTCTTGGTATGCTTGCAGGTTACTATGGGAATATGGTTGATAATATAATCATGAGAATTATGGATGTCTTTTTTTCCTTCCCTTCATTATTGCTTGCAATAGCGTTAATGACAGCTTTTGGTACTAATATCACGAATATTATTCTAGCTATAGGGATTGTATATACCCCTCAATTTGCAAGAATAGTTAGGGGTTCTGTCCTGTCAATAAAAGAAAAAGAATTCATTGAATCAGCTAAAGCTCAAGGCATGTCTGACTTAAGATTAATAATGAAGCATCTTTTCCCTAACATTATGGGACCGATTATTATCTATGCGACAATGGGAATTGGAGATGCCATATTAACAGAAGCTGGTTTAAGTTTCTTGGGATTGGGGATTCAACCTCCTACTCCTTCTTGGGGTGGAATGCTTTCAAATGGCAAGAATTTTATCAGCGTAACGCCTTACGAAGTTATTTTTGCGGGAATAGCAATTGTTTTTACTGTGTTAGCTTTTAATACTTTGGGGGATGGCATAAGAGATTATCTTGACCCCAAACAAAATCAATAACTTAGAAAAAACAATTAGATTCATGAGATTTTTTCAATGATAGATTTTTTTAACATTAAAATGAAATGCCATTTCGAAAAAAATAATACGTATCATCTTACGTTTGATTCTCTTATGAATTGTA
>JAYEGQ010000022.1:0-25387 GCA_034659095.1 Thermotogota bacterium | reverse complement strand
CAAGGAAGAGGATCAGGGCCTCATCTTCGAGCCATTCCAGCAGCTCGACATGTCCAGCACCCGGCAATACGGTGGAACCGGCTTGGGTGTTACCATCACCAACAACCTGTTGCAGAAGATGGGGAGTGAATTAAACCTCAAAAGCACCTATGGTGAGGGCAGTACTTTCTATTTCGAACTGGTGCTGCCATATGAGGATGCAAAAGAACAGGAATCCGGTAAAAATGACGTTGAAGGCTTGAAAAAGCCCCTGTCCATTAAAGGCAAAACGGTACTCATTGCAGAGGATAATGAGATCAACATGCGCTATGCTGACACAGCCCTCTCCATGTTTTCCAAGGATATTCGGGTCGTTAAGGCAAATGATGGGAAAGAAGCTTACAAGCTCTTCTTAGAACACAGGCCCGATCTCGTTCTCATGGATCTCATTATGCCTGGAATAGACGGGTATCAGGCGACAAGGATGATCAGGAATCATGATGAACAGACACCGATAGTCGCTATGACCGCCAAAGCCTATAGCGAGGACAGAGAGGCCTGCCTAAAAGCCGGCATGAATGACTTCATCACAAAGCCGGTTACTTTGAACCAACTAAAGGAAACGGTTGAGAAGTATTTAGTGTAGAACATAATACCAATAGGGGATACCCATGTCCATTGAATACTATGATAAAAATGCTGAAATGTATTTCAATGATGCAATGAAAGTTGACATACGTAAACTGTACAATGTGTTTGAAAAATATTTAAATCAAGGGGATTCTGTACTTGATATAGGTTGCGGTTCCGGTAGAGATAGCCACTATTTTCTGGAAAAAGGCTATAACGTCTATGCTCATGATGGCAGTGCGGCAATGGTGGCGTATGCTAAAAGGCTTTTAGGCAATCGTGTTGCGCTGGCCCACTCAATTGGGACGGTGATTTTTGCAAATATAGTTGTGAGTTACAAACAGACTTGACTTCCCTCATTTGTTAGCTAAAGCAACCACAAAAATTACTTTCTTGGATAATATTAGGCACAAAGTCTAAAAATAAAAACCGTGGTTTCCCTCACACCCCTAAAGAAGTTTTTTTCGGCAAACCACGGTGTCGCAATCATTATTTCTAAACAATTTTACCATATTTTCTTAACCTTTAAGTATTTTCCCTTCGGGAAAAACTTCACTTGATGGTAAGGAGAAATTCCTTAATCAAGGATCCTGTCCCCCTCTACTGTCAAACCAGAGGGAATCAAAGTAACACCTGTATGCATCGTTTTAAATATTAAACTAAATGATTTTATACAAATGATTGGTTTTAGTGTTTGAATCAAAATCCCAGAAGCATTTTAAGAATACCGCCAATTTTATCCATGATGGGTGTTTTCACTTTCCCAATCTGTTTATAAAGCCTTTCTTTGGAAATGGCCCGGATATCTTCGGTTTTGACATAGCTTTTTACATCCAATCCTGTTTTTTCCGGAGTCAGCGGTACATGCAAAGAGATGCCTTTGTCTTTGGAGGTAATGGGCAGGACGATGACCATACCCGCTCGGGTTTCATTGAATGAATTATCAGAGATAATCAATGCCGGTCGTTTGCCTTTTTGCTCATGACCGATTCCCGGATTCAGATCAACAAGCCAGATTTCACCACGCTGTGGCGTTTTATCCCTCAATGCCATCACCGATGGTTGCATCCCAGTCTTTACGTTCGTTTTGTTCTTCTTTCCATTCTTCTTCGTGGTTTTGGAGTTCAGCATATTCATCATCCACTTGTTTGAAAAACATGATCTTACGATATTGGTGAACGGCATCTTTTAGGATGTCTTTCTTTGTTTTTGACAAAATACGTGACATATCGTTGATCACCTGATTGGTTTCATCATCGATTCTAACCGTTATCGTTTTATCTTTCATAGTCGCCTCCAAGTCGATAATATTCTCTACATAATAGTATATCACATTGTACATTTGATAAAGGCTTTCACTTTTTACTCCTGAAATCGAAAAATCAAATCACAAAGTGGTGTATAATGGAGTGTTACTGTGGTTTTAATTAACGAAAGGTGATAGTATGATAGGGATTATATGTGATTCTGCAAATGATATTTCAAAGGATAACCTTCAAAAATACTCGCTTAAAGTTGCGCCTATTCGTATCATAATTGAAGGTAAGGAGTATCATGATGGTGAAGAGGGATGTAATGAATGCTTTTGTCAAGTGAAAACTGAGCCACATCGCACTCGAAAAAAGAGCTGTAGTATAATGGAGTCAGCTGCATAAAAGGAGCTGAGAAAATGAGTGAAATGAAACTTTATACTGGTGAGTACAGTTATGATGGAACTTTTAAACAACAGAAAGACGGTTCCAGTTTGCTGGAAGTTCGCTGGTTTGGATATGGCGGAAGACATTACCAACCCAGCGAAAAGATTAAGTTTGTGATCAAGGAGGAGCCTGAAAACTGGATTTTAGTGACAGATGACTCTGTTGGAGCTAGAGAAGGCGGTAAAACCATTGACGAAGCGCTTGGTAACGCTTTTATGATGATTGTCGATCAATATGACGATTTTGCATTCTATACAGGTTCGCTTTCAAAAGGAGAGCAAGCGTTAAAAGAAAAGTTCCGATCTTGGGAGGTGCACGCTGTTGACCAGCAGGCCCAGTAAAAAGATCAAAATCAAAAACCTTTTTAAGGCATGGCTCAAAAGATTACGGCGATGATTTATTGTTGAAAATGGCTCATCAGCTTTATCTTACAAAGAAAGAACTTCTCAAGCTTATCGACAGAGAAATGTCCCGTGAGGAGTATGAAACCATTTTGAGAAAGAAAGGGATTATTTGAACTACACACATTGAAGTAATTGTATTAGTATGTACCCCACCCCGTACTTTCACAAAACTTTACAAGATTGGGGTGTTTCCCCCTCTTGACGTGGAGATTGATACACATTCTATACTGTTGTTGAACATCAGGAAGGAATGAAAAATCCACAAGTAGGGATTAGGATGAAAAAGATTAAACGATTATTGAATCAGAGGCAGAGAGAAGAGCTTTTAGAGAGGAATAAGGACATTTTCTTTGACGCAATTTGTAGATAAGAGATTTTGTTTATTGTACAATAAGGCCGGCCTTCGGGTCAGTTTTTTTGTTGTAACTCTCAATAGGGAGTAAACAAGAAGACGTTTTCTTTTTCTGTTGCAAAGGCTTTGAAGTTTGAATCAAATCCTTTTCTACTGAAAAAGGCATAATAGGTTTTTCTTTCTGTATTATGCCATTGAACTTTTTTTGATTTTTCCACTAGAGAGTGATAAAGCTCCATTCCTTGGGGGTGTGATGTGTTTTTGCATTCTGCCAGGAGAATGATTTTTTTCTCGGGATTTAAACCAACGATGTCGATTTCCTCATTTTTGCTCCACCACTTGCCTATTCTTTGAAGGCCAAGTTGTTTTGTTATTTCTTTCCTTATGAGCATTTGTTCACATATGTTTTCGTAGATATGGCTTACATGATGTGTTTGAAAATCCTTTTTAATTTGTTGCATGACAAAGTCCGTTTGGTTGATTTGAAGATAGGTCTGATAGGGATAGCAGTATCGAAACCAGAATAAAAGGAAATTGTCTTTGATGAAATACAAGCCCTTTTTACTCCTTTGAAGGTTTTCTTCAGTGACCGGAACCCTGCGTTCAACGATGTCCATCTCGATTAAGGTGGACAAATAAGGGGTTAAAAAGGATTGTTTGACTTCAAGTCTTGAGGCAATCCTACTCAGTTTGTGATTGCCTTCAGCGATAGTTTTCAAAACGGAAAAGTAACTCCCGGTCTCTTTTAATTCTTTTTCCAGTAGAAATACTGGTTCTTCATACAGAAATGTTTGGGGATTTAGAATCTTTTCCTTTATTCCTTGCATCAGTTTTTTTTCATCTTTAAAGGCATCGATATACCGGGGTACACCTCCTGTGACCGAATAATAATCTATAAGATCTTTTTGTTGCTTCGGAAAAAATTGATGGTAGTGATAGAAATCAATTTGTCTCAGATTGATTTGTCCGGTTCTTCTTCCGTATAAAGGACTTGAATAATAAAGCGTTTGGGATTTCATCATGCTGATATATGAACCGCAAAGGATAATCATCACGTTCTTGTTTTGAAGGATTTCATCCCAAATTCTTTGGAATACGGAAGCAAATCCTTTTTGTGACATCTCCAAATATTGAAATTCATCAATCACCAATATTTTTTTGGTTTCTTTTTTGTAATTTGCAAATTCCCGAATGAGCGTATCCCAAGGATGACCTTTACTATTTTTTAGGAGGCTGTTGTCTGTAAAATCAGCTATTAGGTGAGTTAAAACTGCCAGATTTTGCGAAATGGCTTCCTGTGTCGCTAAAAAGTAGATAGCCGGTTTATTCAATATAAATTCTTTGATCAACGTCGTTTTACCGATTCGTCTTCTGCCGTATATGACAACAAAAGATGCTTCGTCAGACTGATATTCTGTTTCTAAGAAGGCCAGTTCCTTTTCTCGATTAATAAACAACATGAAACACCTTCATAATGAGATGGTTTATTATATCATATTATAATCTATATTATAATAATGCAAATTATAATCATTTGATTTTTGGAACTTCCGGTTTTTGGGAATGCTTTAAGGGTATCCACAAGTGGATCCTTTACGTTAGGGATGTGGTTCTTTAATCATAACATTTTTTGTGATAAAATAAGAAGATATTTGTCTTAGGAGAACAGAATAATGGAAAAAACGAATAAAATGCTTTATTTTGATGTGATGAAGGGGTTTCTTATATCGGCGGTCATTATCGGACATTCGTTTCTCATTGTGGCCTCTCATATTACGACTGTTGCGGATAAGATGTTTTTTGTCCTGCTATGTAAGTTATTATCACCTTGTGTGTTTTGTTTTTTTTATTTTTTCGGGTACGGCCAAGGTTTAAAGCGTAGGAGAAATAATTCCAAAAGGTTGATGAAGCGGGTGAGTTCGATTTTTATCTCTTACCTGATTTGGGCTTCTTTTGCGTGGCTTTCATTTCAGCTGTTGGGAGTGGATTATAATCTCATCAATAACACCAAGGGGATTGGGTTGGATAAACCGTATACCCTTCGTTATTTAAGGGTTTTGTTTACTTTTTCTGGATCCTGGCAGTATTATTTTGTGTTCATTTTTATCGTTTCAATGTTTTTCCTATATTTCTTCAAGAACTTTTCTGTAAGGCTTTTGAAAGTTTACTTGATTTTGTTTTCAAGTTTACAGGTTCTCTTTTTTCTTTTTATCACCCTTTATTTGTGGCAAGCTACTTCAAATCCCGATAACTTAAGGCGGTTGGGGGGTTTTATTTATGCCAATCCCTTTGTATGGTCTATTCCACTGTTTTGGGGATATTATCGGGCAGCTGCAAAAAAAGAAGCTGTTGAAAAGGTTAAATCAAAATGGTTTTATTTACTTCTCGGAGCTGTTTATTGTTTTGCAGTTATTGAGATATATGTTTTAAGTGAGAAATGGAATGGGTATTACTTGTTAGATCAATTTACTCTTATTACTTTACTCAATTCTATTCTATTGATCCGGTTGTATGATTCCTTTGTCAGGAGATTGATCAAACATCTGAGAAAGGATTCACCTTTACTGATTTTTACAGGTAGAATGGGTCGATATTCGATTATTCCCTACTTTGTTCATCTTCCTTATCAATGGTTTCTATTCGTTTTATTAACACAGTTAACGCATGTGGACTTTAGTCCCATTCCTGCTTTTCTAATCATCTCCTCTATTGGTTTGTTCTTGTCGTATTACGCCATTAAGTTAATTGAACTACTTCCCGTAAAAATTAAACGGTTATTGATGGGGATATAGCAATAAAAACAGACTCATTGAATTTTGAAAAAACCATAATACTTTTAAACAATATAAAATTCAAAGTTTTTTTATTATAATCAGGATTATTCTTGTCAGAATCGTTCAGATTTCATTTCTTTCCATTTGACATTCATCTTGAATTAAAATATGATAGTTGTGAAATCGATTTCGAAATCGATTTCATGACAAAGCTGAGGTGATATCTTGAAAAAGCAAGGGATCTTTAATTCACAAATTGCATCTGCTGTTTCTTCAATGGGTCATAAAGATATATTAACCATCGTGGATATGGGATATCCAATCCCCGATAATGCAAATAAATGTGATCTTGTTGTTGATATGGGTTCTCCAAGGTTTCTTGATGTGGTCAGAATGATTTTGGAAGAGCTGGCTGTTGAAAAGGTGATTTTGACAAATGAGATGAGAGATGAAAAATCGAATGATTATCAGGAAATCCAAAAGATATTTAAGGACAAAAAGTTTGAATACATCAGTCATGAAAAATTTAAAGAAGTAGCTCATGAATCAAAGATTTATATTAGAAGTGGTGAAGTAACGCCTTATTCAAATATCATGCTCGTTTCAGAAGTGATATTCTGATGTTATTGGAAATGAAAACCATCACAAAAAGTTTCCCAGGGGTTTTAGCCCTGGACATGGTTAGTTTCTCCGTTGAAAAGGGGGAAGTTCATGCTCTTTTGGGTGAAAATGGTGCGGGAAAAAGTACACTCATCAAAGTGCTTGGTGGCGTGTACCAGCCAGATAGCGGAGAAATACTTCTTAACGAAGAGAGGGTTTCTTTCCATACACCCCATGATTCACAACAGAAGGGGATTGCCATCATTCATCAGGAATTAATGCTTGCAGATAATCTCACAATTGCTGAGAATATCTTTCTTGGAAAAGAACCCGGAAATGCCTTTGACACGAAATTCAAGGTTATGCTGAAACAGTCTAAAAAATACCTGGAAATGTTGGATTTTGATGTTGATCCGGGGAAAAAGGTTGGTGATTTGAATGTTTCTGAGAAACAGTTGGTTGAGATATGTAAAGCATTAGCTTACAATTCAAAGATTATTGTGATGGATGAACCCACTGCAACTATCACCCAACATGAAGTGGGAAAACTATTTGAGATTATCAGGAATCTTAGTGAGAAAGGCATTTCAGTTATTTTCATAACCCACAGACTCTCGGAAGTATATCAGATTGCGGATACCGTAACGGTATTAAGAGATGGTCATTATATCGGAACAGAACCCGTTGGGAATATGAATGAAAACAAGTTGGTCAAAATGATGGTGGGACGAGAGATTGAAAACATGTATCCAAAATATAATGAGCCACAAGAAAAAGTGATCTTTCAGGTGAAAAATATTACGGTGGATGGGTTAAAGGGGAGTGTTAGCTTTGATGTGAGGAGAGGAGAAATATATGGAATAACCGGACTGGTGGGAAGTGGGAAATCAGAACTGGCATTGGGTCTTTTTGGCGCTAGTGCTAATGCTTTTAAAGAAATGCAAATAAATGGCCACAACATTCAAAGTATTAATTCTCCATCAGATGCTCTTAAAAACGGTATTTCGATTGTACCGGAAGATAGGAAATCTCAAGGGTTGATACTCCCATTTGATATCACAACTAATCTGGCTCTCCCGAATGTTAAAAATTTTGGTAGCTTCTTCAATGTTTTATGGAAAAGGATTAAAAAACGAGCTTTAGATGAGATCAAACGATTCAATATTAAAACACCAGGCGAAAATCAGCTTGTAAAAAACCTATCGGGTGGTAATCAGCAAAAGGTTGTATTAGCAAAATTTCTCATGCAGAAGCCTGAGATCGTTATATTTGTAGAACCGACGAGAGGTATTGATGTAGGCGCAAAAATCGAAGTTTATAATCTGATAAATGATCTTGCTAATCAGGGAATCGGGGTTATCTTGATTTCATCAGAGATTCCCGAAATCGTTAGCCTCTGTGACAGAGCCATGGTGATGCACAGGGGTAAGAAGGTATTTGTGCTTGATAGAACTGAACTGACACCTGAAAACATACTAAAAGCAGGGACGGGATTGGTGGAAAATGAATAAAATCATACGGGGCTTTTTGGCTTTTTTAAGAAGGAATCCAGCGCTTGTTGGGATAATAGGCGTTACAATCGCACTTTCAATCATCACAGATAGTTTTTTAAGTGTTTATAACATCATCAATGTATTCAGGCAGACTTCCATCATGGCCATCATGGGTTTTGGGATGACCATGGTCATCATCAGTGGAGGCATAGACTTGTCTGTTGGATCGGTGCTTGCCCTGTCAGCTGGGGTATCTGCCTCAGTATTAAGTGGTGGATACGCTTTTTTGGGAATATTGGTAGCATTAGTTGTGGGAGCAGCGGTAGGTGCTTTCAACGGTTTCATGATCACAAAGGGAAAACTACAGCCTTTCATCGTTACCTTGGCCACGATGGCCATTGCAAGAAGTTTGACACTTGGCTATATGCAAGGCATGCCGATATCACGATTTCCGGATTCCTTCACTTTTATCGGGAGAGGCACGGTTGCCGGAATTCCCATGCCAATTATAATACTGCTTTCAATTTTTATACTGAGTTTTTACATCCTTAAAAAAACCAGGTTGGGACTTTATATTTACTCGATTGGTGGTAATGAAGAGGCAACAAAATTGAGTGGTATCAACGTTGGCAAATACAAAATTTATGTCTATGTGATTTCAGGGGTCTTTGCAGCGGTAAGTGGAATGATTCTCGCAGGAAGACTTAACAGTGCCCAACCTACCTTTGGAACAGGGTATGAGCTTGATGCCATTGCCACCGTGGTTCTTGGAGGTGCCAGTCTGAAGGGGGGGAAAGGAACTGTTTACGGGACTCTATTCGGAGCTCTCTTGTTGGGAATCATTAAGAATGGTATGAATCTTATTGGGGTCTCTCCCTTTTATCAGGATGCGGTTAAAGGTGCCATCATATTGATCGCTGTTTTAATGGAACGAAAGGAATAACTAACTTCAGGAGGTGTTTTTATGAGAAAGTTGCTCGTTGTACTTATGCTCGTCGGACTTTTATCAGTTGGATTTGCAGGAAAAATCGGGCTATCTGTTTCAACACTTAACAATCCTTTTTTTGTGGAACTTAAAAACGGTGCGGAACAGAAAGCAGCTGAACTGGGATTGGAAATTTCAGTAGTAGATGCAAGAGACAATGCCGCTAAACAGTTAAATGACATCCAGGATTTGATTCAGAAAAGAGTGGATATTCTAATCATCAATCCAACAGACAGTGATGCCATTGTCACCGCTATAGAAGATGCTAATAATGCGGGGATTCCAGTCATCACGGTAGACAGAGGAGCTAATGGCGGAGAAGTACTGGTTCACATTGCTTCCGATAATGTTGCCGGAGGATCAATGGCAGCTGAATTTCTTGCAGGACAAATCAATTTCAAGGGAAAAGTTGTTGAATTGGTGGGAATTCCCGGAACATCCGCTGCAAGAGATCGTGGAAAAGGTTTTGAGAAAAAACTTGAGGACTACCCTGATATCGAGCTCGTAGCCAAACAAAGCGCAAACTTTAATCGGGCAGAAGGATTGAGCGTTATGGAGAACATTCTCCAAGCTCATCCGGATATTGATGCTGTGTTTGCTCAAAATGACGGAATGGCACTTGGAGCTATCGAAGCGCTTAGAGCGGCCGGAAAATTGGATCAAGTCGTTGTCGTTGGTTTTGACGCCATCGATGACGCAGTAAAAGCCGTTGAAGATGGTGAAATGGCAGGAACAATTGCCCAACAGCCTGCACTCATGGGAAGTTTATCTGTTGAAAAGGCTTTCGATTTTCTTGAAACTGGTTCAATTTATATTCCTGTCAATCTAAAAGTTGTAAAATAAGAAGCAGAGTATCAGAGCGGGAGGGTTATTTCCCTCCTGCTTTCATCTTATTCTTAATTCGGAGTTGATTACAATGATAGGGATTATTGGGAGTTCCAACGTTGATATTGTTTATGAAGTCCAGCAATTTACAAAACCGGGAGAAACACAAAGAGCCTTTTCGCTGAATTACTATTTTGGGGGGAAAGGTGCGAATCAAGCAATAACATGCGCAAGATTATCCAAAGGAGACATCTACTTTTGCAGTCTTGTTGGAACAGATAGTTCTGGAGAAGACTATGTTAAAAGATTTGAGGAAGAAAATATCTCAGGTGTTCAGAAATACGGTACAAATACCGGGAAAGCTTTCATAGAGGTAAGTAAAGCGGGGGATAATAGAATAATCATCTACGGAGGTGCAAACGATCTCTTGAGTCCGTCGCATATCGATGCCTTTTTGGAAAAACATGGAGACTTTTTTTCCATAGGTCTTTTACAAAATGAAATACCGAAAGCAAGTAATGAATACGCAATAAAGGCTTTGAAAAAAGCCAACAAAACCATTATCTACGATCCTGCCCCAAAAGAAAATACCTTACTGGAACTCTTGGGCCAAGTTGACTATTTAACCCCAAATGAAACAGAATTTGCTTATCTGTATGAAAAAATCTTTGGCACAGACGAAAAGGATGTCAAAGAAAAGGCGATTAGATTCAGAAGTGAAACGAAAGTTAAACATCTGATACTAAAACATGGAGAAAAGTCTGTTATAATGGTGAATAGTCAAAACAATATCGAAGAGGTTGTTCCTCCAAAAGTCAAAGCGGTCGATTCAACAGCAGCAGGTGACGTATTTAACAGTGCATTTGCAGTTGCCCTCTCTAAAAAGATGAATCAAAAAAATTCCCTTGAGTTTGCGATCAAGGCAGCTTCTTTATCGGTGACCAGAAAAGGTGCTCAACCTTCTATCCCACGTCTTGAAGAGATCCAATGACTGGAGGTCTATAAATGAAAGCCCCCACCATGAAACAAGTTGCCCAGATGGCTGGTGTTTCATCTTCAACTGTATCGAGAGTCATTAATCATTCAGCCCCTGTAAATGAAGAGCTGCACAAAAAAGTCATGAAGGCTGTTGAAGCATTGGAGTATTCACCCGATCAAATAGCAAGAAGTCTCAGAAAGGGAAAAACAAACGTAGTAGGAGTTATCATACCCAATATTACGAATCCCTTTTTTCCGGTTATTGTCAAAGGAGCAGAGGATTATTTACGCAAACAAAATTATGTGATGATGCTGGGGAATTCTGACTTTGATTTAAAGATGGAAAAGAAACTCTTTAACACATTAAAAGCCAAGAATGTTGATGGATTACTTTTTGTTGGAAGTGGTGGCAGAACACCTTTTATTGATAATCTTGAAAATCGAAAAAAAATCGTCTTTGTTGACAGGATTTATGAGAATATTCAGAAAAACTATGTCATTGTTGACAATATCAAAGGCATGAACGATCTTGTTAATTATCTTCTTGAACTGAACCACAAATCTTTTGTGATGATTACCGGTAAAAAGAAAACCTACACCGCTGAAAAAAGAAGAGAAGGTTTTGAACTCGCTTTAAAAAAAGCAAATATTTCCCAATATGAAGTTATTTGCAGTGGTTATTCATATGATAGAGGGTATGAAACAGCCTTGTTTCTGAAAGAAATCCCTGATGCCATTGTATGTGGCGATGATGTGATAGCGTTTGGTGTCATCGATGCATTAAAA
Source organism: Thermotogota bacterium (assembly GCA_034659095.1). Classification (GTDB taxonomy): domain Bacteria; phylum Thermotogota; class Thermotogae; order MWEM01; family MWEM01; genus JASUTC01. The sequence goes on along the minus strand of JAYEGQ010000022.1, from coordinate 13,884 downwards.
AAACGTGGGATAAATGTTCCGGAAGATGTCAGTGTAACTGGCTTTGACGATCTTGCCTTCAGTTCAAAGTTTTCTCCCCCCTTAACAACCATGCGCCAACCAATCTATGAGCTTGGTTTTGAAGCCGCTAAGCTGCTTGTCAAAATCATCAACGAAAAACGAGTTAAAAAAAATAAATTAATCCTTTCTACAACGCTAATTCCGAGAAAGACCACTGCAGAGAGGTGTAGCACAAACATCTCCACAGAAATTGAGAAGAAAAAGTCACATTAGCATGACACAAAAACAGCCAGGCATCTTTTCTTAGTTGTGTTGGCGTATCGTATGTTGATTGCCATTGAACATTAGCTCAGACAATCCAGTGATCTTCGAAGTTGGAGGGCCTTCGTGGTGTGGTTCCCCTTTTTAGATAAAACTTGATAAAGGATTAACGAAAAGAGTTACAATAACAAAATCCCCTCCAAGGAGGGGATTTTTGAGCTATGACTAAAAAGAGCCATTTAAATTTGATAGTATCTCTTTAAAGTTTTTACTAATTGTGGTTGTGGTTTATTCAGCAAATCCTATTTCACCGTTATAAAATAATCCATAATATATTCCGTTGAGGTGAATTTTACTGTATAGGTCCCGGGGACTACTGCCTCAAAAAGGAGTGAGCTGTCTTTTTCCTGAAAGTCGGGGGTGTTCCAGATGCCTTTTGTGTTTTCCATTAACAGGATGGATTCTTGAAGTCGTGCTCGGACCATTTTGAGTTTTTTGGACATGACTGGGATATTCAGATTGATTTCAGGGGGATTTGTGTAGGTTTTAGGTGGATCCGTTCTTAGGGTTTCATCCAAAAGGATTTGGAATGTTTTTTCTTCTCCGTTAAGGTGGACCATAAGTTCATCTAATTTGTTTTGATAACCAAGATTTGTTATATATACCGGAAGAAAAATTTGATAATCTCTGTTTTTTACTTCGAGATAGCCGTTTTCAAATTCCCAAGGGAAGGTGGTAAAGGTGATTGTATCGGCTTCATATAATTTTTCGGACAGGGCGTTTTCTTTTTCCGTAAGCGGTTTTAAATATATCATTCCAGCGTTTTTGGTGTCGGATATGGTGATACCGTTGGTTAACCTAATGAGCGTGGGTACTGAAAATGGGGTATAAACGTTCACGCTGGGAGGCGCTATCTTTTGGTAAACCTTCCATTTTCCAGTGTAATCCGTTATTTGTTGGTTTTTTTCTACCCCAAACCGTCTGACAATTCTTGAATATTCGATTGTAAAAGCCATACCCCTCGGGATGTCGATGAAGAATTCTCTGGAGAATGACAGGGTTGAAAGTAGGAAAATTGTGAATAGGACTAATGTGAATTTTCTATTCATTGATAAGTTTTTTAAGTTCTTTTTCAAATACAACAAAAAGGTTCTCACGATTGAATTTCCCAAATATTTCACCTTTTTTGAAGATCACACCGCCATTTTTAGTTCCCGCAATTCCCAAATCCGCATGCTTTCCCTCTCCCATTCCGTTTACTACGCAGCCCATGATGGCTATGGTTAATGGTTTTTTGATACCTTGAATCATTTCACTGACTCGAGAGGTGTATTCTTCCATGTCAATTTCCGTACGGGCACAAGTAGGGCAGGAAATCAGATTCACACCTTCTCTTAATCCAAGAGACATCAATAACTGATGGCCAGCCAGTACTTCTTCAACTGGATCGCCTGAAATGGAATAGCGCAGTGTATCGCCGATTCCATTTTGAAGCAGATGGTTAAGGGCGATGGTTGATTTAATCAACGATTGTCTTAGGGGACCTGCTTCGGTTACCCCCAGATGTAGTGGATGCTGTGTTTTGGATGAAAGTTGTTCGTTAGCTTGTATGGTTTCAAGTGGACAGGAAGATTTCACGGCAATAACGATGTCTTCAAATTCGTATTTTTCCAGGATTTGAACTTGTTCAAGTGCGGATTCAACAAGCGCTTCCACTTTGGATAGATGCATAAATCTCTTGTTGATGGATCCGCTGTTTGCCCCCACTCTTATGGGAATCCCCTTTTCTTTAGCGGCTTTGACTATCTCGTGGATTTTCCATTCTGTATCAATATTGCCGGGATTGAGTCTGATTTTATCTATACCGGACTCTATCGCTTTTAACGCAATTTTGTAATCAAAGTGGATATCACCAACAAGAGGAACATCGTGAAAGGCCTTTCGCAGCTCGCGAAAGGCCTCCACGCATTCTATATCGTATAATGCTATTCTGACAATTTCACAACCGGCTGAGACTAATTCTCTGATCTGGACAGTGGTTGAAAAAATATCTTTGGTGTCTGTATTAGTCATGGACTGAACGGTTATGTGATTTTCACCGCCAATAGACGCATGACCAACATGTACTGTTTTTGTTTCTTTTCTATTAGTTATCATTATTATTCTTCAAAAGGTGATGTGAGTGAATAATCTTTGATCTCTTCTTTGACTTTTTCGACAAAGAGGTTAATGTCCATATCTTTGATTTCTTTTTCGCTTCTTAGCCTAAGAGAGATTTTTCCCGATTCGATTTCATTGTCTCCCATGATGATCATATAGGGTATCTTTTTGAGTTGTGCTTCACGTATTTTGTAATTGACTTTCTTGGATCGGCCGTCCATTTCCACCCGTAATCCGGATGCTTCCAATTTTTCTTTGACTTTTTGAACTTCCGGGATATGTCGGTCGGCAATGGGAAGGACCATGACTTGTGTTGGTGCAATCCAACTTGGCAGTGCACCCGCAAAATGTTCGATGAGTATTCCAAGGAATCGTTCCAAAGACCCTAAGATGGTCCTGTGAATCATTGTAGGGCGATGTTCTTTGTTGTCGGCTGCTATATATGTCATGTCGAATCTTTCAGGCATCTGGAAATCCAATTGACAGGTGGCACATTGCCAGGTTCTGCCCAATGAGTCTTTGATGTGGAAGTCTATCTTTGGTCCGTAAAACGCGCCGTCACCTTCGTTGACTCTGTAATCGGTTCCAGTGGCTTTTAAGGCTTCTTTTAATCCTTCTGTGGCTGTATCCCATTGTTCTTGCGTTCCCATGGAGTTTTCAGGTCTTGTACTCAGTTCCACTTCGTATTCAAAGCCGAACAATTTGTACATCTTATCTACGAGATTGACTACGCCGATTAACTCAGGGACAATTTGTTCGGGTGTAATGAAAAGATGTGCATCATCTTGTGTAAAAGATCGAACACGGAAGAGTCCGTGAAGCACACCGCTCATTTCGTATCGGTGTACTTTTCCAAATTCTGCCATACGCCAGGGTAATTGTCGGTAACTGATGGCATCGTTTTTGTACATGATGATGTGTCCGGGACAATTCATGGGTTTGACTGCGTAGTGCTGTTCATCTTTTTCAATGAAATACATGTTTTCACGGTAGTGATCCCAATGTCCCGATTGTTTCCACAAATCTTGATGCATGATTAGGGGTGTCATGACTTCTACGTATCCGGCATCTTTGTGGAATTTTCGCCACATTTCCATCAACTGCAATAGTGCGGTTGTTCCCTTTGGCAAGAAGAAGGGCATACCGGCTGCCGCATCGTTCATGACGAACAAGTCCAGCTGAGGTCCCAGTTTCCTGTGATCACGTTTTTTTGCCTCTTCGATGAATTTCAAATACTGTTCAAGTGCTTCGTTGTTGGGAAAGGCGGTTGCATAAATTCTCTGCAACATGGGATTGTGTTCATCTCCTCTCCAATAGGCACCTGCCAGTGAAAGCAACTTGAAACTTTTTATTTTTCCCGTTGAGGGTAAATGGGGTCCTCTACACAGGTCCACAAAGTCATCCTGTTTGTAAAAGCTGATGGCTTCATCTTCGGGTAAATCTTTGATCAATTCTACTTTATAGTTTTGACCACTTTCCTTCATCATCTTTATGGCTTCTTCTCTGGGGAGTTCAAATCGGCTGATGGGGTAATTGGCCTTGATGATCTTTTTCATTTCTTTTTCTATCTTAGGCAGATCTTCTTCGGTTATTTGCCCGTCTTTTATTTCAATATCATAGTAAAAACCGTTTTCGATGGTTGGTCCGATTCCTAATGCCACTCGGTCGGGTCCAAACAGTCTGGTGACTGCCTGTGCCATGACGTGTGCCAGTGTATGGCGATATATCCCCTTGGCTTCTTCATCATCTTTTTTGAGTAATTTCAATTCGACGATGTCTGCACCGGCTTGTTCTAATGAGGTTTTCAAGTCTACCGGTTTTCCGTTATAGGTTGCTCCAACAACGGCTCTTGCAAGGCCTTCCGAGATATCTTTGGCGATATCATAGGCCGTTAATTCTGCACTGAATTCCCTTTTTGTGTTGTCGGGAAAGACAACTGTGATCGTTTTAGACATTTAGTCCACCTCCGCGACTCTCATACGATTGAGAATCTGATTTTTATATCATATTTTAACATATGATGGCTTTGAAACGACAATGCAACGGATCTCTGAATATAATTGAGCATATGAGAGAAAAGTATGTTAATAGGGTACACTTCACAAGGGGCAACCCTCGTGGTTGCCCTCGCAAAGAAAGAAATTTTCGGAATTCAAGATACTAACGAAAAGACTCAAAAAATAAAGAATAGACGCGTTTTTATGTTATAATTAGGAATAATATGGGGAGAGGGTGGATATATTGCCTTTACAAAGTATGACCGGATATGCCAGGATTTTGAGGACTTCTAAGCTTGCACAGTATCAGATCGAAATGAGATCGGTTAATTCCAAGAATTTGAATTTGAATATTAGATTGCCTAGGTTGTATGCCTTCTTGGAGGCGGAGATTCATAAGATTCTTTCACAAGCCATTAAAAGGGGAAAGGTTGATTTTTCAATCAATATAAAGATCATTTCAGATGAGCTGAGTTCCATTGATATCAACGAGGAGTTGGCGAAGGATTATTACTATTCTTTGGATGAATTACGTAAAAGTGTGGGAATCGGTGATCCCCTTTCTTTCGATGTGATTTTGACGAATCAGGATATTGTGACCCAATCGTTCAATGAGAACAGTGAGAAGATGATTTTGGATGATTTGAAACCCGTTCTTATGGAAGCATTGCAACAATTAAAGCAGATGAGGTTGGAAGAGGGGCAAAACCTTGAACAGGAACTTTTAAATTATCTTGATCAAATTAAGGGAATTAATGAGCAAATCCAAGATGAAGCTGTTGGATTGAAACAATATTATAGAGAGCGCATGAAAGAAAACTTAGAGGAATTCCTTTTGGAAATAGATAAAAATTATGCTGAAGATAGATTGGAATACGAGTTGGCTTTACTGGCCGAAAAGGCGGATATAAACGAGGAAATAGATAGGATCAAGAGTCATTGTTCTCAAATGCTTAAGTTGGTCCAAACCAGTGGCGAGAATGATACGGTTGGAACAAAGCTGGTATTTTATTGCCAGGAATTGGGTCGGGAATTTAATACCGTTGGCTCAAAAAACAAGTTAAAGTCTATTTCAAATCACGTTATCGATGCAAAATCGATTGTCAATAGTATCAAGGAACAGGTTTACAACATTCAGTAATCAAAATGAACCGGAGGTGTTTGAATGTACGGTATCATTAACATAGGTTTCGGTAATATCATTGTAGGGGACCGTGTTATAGCGATTGTGAACCCTGAGTCTGCTCCCATGAAGCGGTTAAAGGAACAGGCCAAAACGGATGGAAAACTCATTGATGCAACGTATGGAAGAAAAACCAGGGCGATTGTCGTTACTGATTCAAATCATGTTATACTAAGTGCAATACAGCCTGAAACCATTGCGCTAAGATTCAAACAAGGGTTTGAGGATTTGGAAAAGATTGTTAATGATATCCGTATAACTAAGGGTTAATCAAGGGAATTGCTATGAATAAAGGCCTGTTATTTGTTGTTACCGGTCCTTCGGGTGCTGGAAAAACAACCTTGATGAGGCGATTGATGGAGGAGCATTCTGAACTCCATTTTTCCGTTTCCTTTACCACCCGTCCCCCCAGAAAAAACGAAATAGATGGTAAGGATTATTGGTTTGTCGATGAAAAGACATTTTTTCAGATGGTTCAATCCAACGACTTACTTGAATACGCAGAAGTCCACGGTTATTATTATGGTACCTCAAAAGAATATGTGGAAAGTCAACTGAACAAATCAAATATTTTGATGGATATAGACGTACAAGGGGCGTTAAATGTTAAAAGAGCTTTACCTGATTCTGCTGTTTGTTTCGTAGCCCCACCGGATTATGAGGAAATGAAAAAGAGGTTGGTTAACAGGGCAACGGAATCTGAGCGAGATTTAAAGAAACGATTAGATGACGCCGTTGATGAATTGAAAAAGATAGAGCATTTTGATTACTTGATTGTCAACACTGAAAAAGATAGAGCATCGAGTGAATTATTGGCTGTTTACACCGCAGAAAAATTAAGGGTTAACAGGCAGTATGACAGGATTAATGCATATAAGAATATTAATAAAGGGGGTTTGTAAATGTCAAAAACGGGTTTTAATTACGATGAGTTATTGAAAAAAATACCATACAAATACGCTATTCCTGTTTTAATCGGTAAACGAGCCGAAAGGTTGAAGGAAGAAAGACTCCTGAGAGAGAATCATGCTGAATTGGCAGAACTGGTTACTGAGGCAGCCATGGAATTGTATGAAAACAAGATCAAGATGAAGAATGAAGATATGATGAAATTGCTGAAACCCGAAGTGAAGTAAGGAGGGTGAAGTTACAGAAGAAAATTGCACTTTTTTTAGTGCTGTTGAATTTTGTAGAATTTTACTTTTCTTTTTCTCTTGTTGTTTTTCCCGAAAAAAAAGAATCCGGTTGTTATTTATACTGCTTATTGGAAACGGATGATATAACCATTCAATCTGCTAATGTTTTTGTAACCGGTCAGGATTTGTTTTTCGTGTTAGATTCTTTTATTGAGGGAACAAATGTTTTTGCCGGTGCTTTTATTCCGGAAAAGGAAATACTCGATTTTTTTAAATATGATCTAATGGTTCATGTTCAGACTTCAGAAGGTAGAGAATCTTATAGGGCAAAATTACTGGGGATGAACGGTATTTTGTTACCTCTTTATCCACACGGGCTTCCTTATCGTGAGGAGCTTATTGCAAATCATCTGGTTTTACAAGGCGAATATTTGTACAAATTAGCAGAAGAATACAAGGTTGATCGAGCGGATTTAGAAATACTCAACTCGGATAAAATGGAAGGATTACACGCTGGAGACGAGCTGGTCATTGGCAGAGTTACTTTTGAAGATGGCCCATACGAGATTCAGATTTCCTTGGATTATTGCCAGTTGACACTTTTTTATCAGGATCGGGAAGTGGTTTCTTTTCCCGTTGCTGTTGGTCGTGGAAGTAGTACTCCTCCGGGGATTTATCATATCAAGAGGAAGGTTGAAGACCCGGCTTTGTATTGGGAGGGTGAGTATATTCAGCCTTTATCCCCTATTAATGGTTTGGGAAAATGGTGGCTTGAATTAAGTAATCCCCAATATGGGATTCATGGCACCAACAAACCATGGGAGATTGGAAAGCGAATCTCCCATGGTTGTATCAGAATGTTTAATGAGGATGTTTCTTTACTCCAAAGCTTAGTTCCCATTGGGACGCGTGTCGTCATAAGATAGATTAAACTTAAAATGCCGTATTGTTAAGTATATGAAGGGGTTTTAGTTATTCGAAAGAAGATCTTGGTTGTTGATGATTCTCCCGTTACACTTTTAATCTTGAAGAAATATCTGGAAGAAGAATATGAGGTTATCAACGCTCAAAATGCCAATGATGCCATACAAAAAATGGAGGAACACACTCCTGATCTTTTTATTTTAGATATCATGATGCCGGGAATGGATGGTTTTGCCTTGTGCGATATGATCAAGAAGCGGGAAAAAGATGTCTTTATCCCCATTATCATCATCAGTGCTTTGGAAGACAGCGAATCGAAACTCAAAGGATTGGAAGCCGGGGCGGATGGGTTTATCACCAAGCCTGTTAACCAGTTTGAGCTGAGCATGCGTGTAAAAACCCTTTTGAAAATCAAGGATTTATATGACAAGTTAAATACCCGAGAGAAACTCTTTAAAGCCGTTTTTGACAACATTAACAGTGGTATTGCTCTCTTGGATACTTCCGGAAAACGTCTTGTGGTTAACAATAAAGCGGTAGACTTGTTGGGCTATTCAAAAGAAGAAATGCAAGTAGACACTGGAGTTTTTTCATATACCGTTGATGATGACCAGGAAGGAGCCGTTCTAAAGGAACTTTCTACCGGTGAGATCAACGAACACGTGAGTGAACGTTTGTTTTCAAGAAAAGATGGTTCGCAATTTTGGGTCAGACATTCGTTGAGTTCCATCAACGACAATACAGGTACACCTGAGATGATTGTCAGCATGGTTACCGACATTACGGAAACGAAAATAGCTCAAAGTCGACTTGCCAATTACCTTGCCCTTTTAAAGAAGTTAATAGAAGCGATCCCCATGCCCATGTACGTTAAGGATCTAGATGGTGTGTTTATTGAGTGCAATGAACGTTTTTGCAAGCTGACCGGTTTGAAACGAGAAGAGATTATTGGTAACAAATTATATTCTTTTTTTGACAAAGAAGTCATTAAAAAGATTAAAAGGACTGAAATGGAGCTTCTTAAAAATGGTGGACATAAAGAATTTGAATTGCAGCTGAAAGATGCCTCGAGAAAAACTAAGGAATTTGCCTTTTATAAGGAGACTTTTACAACCGGAGAAAATATCGCCGGTTTAATTTGCATTATGGTGGATATTACCACCAAGAACTTGTTGGAAGAACAATTGAGAAAGGCAAATGATATATTAAGAGAACAGGCAATCAGAGATGGATTAACCGGATTGTACAATCATAAAAAGACTTTGGAGATGTTGGAAGCAGAGATCAAGAGAGCCCAAAGGTACGACAACGTTTTATCGGTGCTGATGCTGGATATTGATTATTTCAAAAAGGTTAACGATCAATATGGTCATCAAACCGGAGATGATGTTTTGGTGATCGTATCTGAAATTATACAGGGTAATATCAGGGAAACCGATATTGCTGGAAGATATGGTGGGGAGGAATTCTTGATTATCTTCCCACATACCAATTTTGAGGAAGCGTTTAGCACAGCAAAAAGAATCAACAAAGCCCTGAAAGAACATGAGTTCAAGGAGGGTTTCAAATTAACGATTAGTGGCGGATTATCTGAATGGCATGGGGAAAATGCCGCTCAGTTAATTCGGAAGGCGGATAAACTGTTATACAAAGCAAAAAATGGAGGTAGAGACAGAATTGAGCCGGCTGGAAAGACGTAAAAAATTCAGTGTTTCAGATTTTTTTGACTTCAAGGGTAACGATACTTCGTTAAGAACAGAAATTCTTGCAGGTATCACAACCTTTTTGGCAACCATGTACATCATCATCGTTAATCCCATGATCATCAGTAACACCGGAATGAGCTTTTCCGGTGTATTAACTGCTACGGTTCTTGTATCGGCCTTTAGTAGTATCATGATGGGGATTTATGCAAAAAACCCTATCGTGCTAGCTCCGGGAATGGGTATTAACACCTTTTTTGCCTATTCGCTTGTTATTGGAATGAATGTGAAATGGGAAGTGGCTTTAGGGGTTGTTTTTTGGTCAGGTGTCATATTCTTGATTTTGTCGATTTTCAATATCAGAAATGCTATCGTCAACGCCATCCCCACAAGTCAAAAGCAAGCAGTAGCCGTTGGTATTGGTTTGTTTATTGCAATAAACGGTTTTATTGAATCCGGGTTTATCGTTTCCCATCCTGACACTGTTTTGGGGCCGCCGGCGGTTAACCCTTTAACCGTTACCTTTTTAGTTGGATTGATTATCACTGCTATTCTTCTTGTAAAAAAAGTCAAAGGCGCGTTGATATTGGGTATTGCCATTACAACCATCATATCCATACCCATTGGCAGATGGTATTACGATGCCACTCTGTCTGGTAATCCTTATTCAACCGTTGTGAGCTGGCAGGGATTTTGGGCAAAACCGGATTTCAGCTTGTTTTTTTCATTAGATCTGATTGGTTCTTTAAAGTTTGCTTTATTACCAGCCATGTTTTCGTTTATCTTTGTGGATATGATTGATTCATTATCCACTTTTATCGGAGTGGCAGAGGCTTCCGGCTTAAAAGACAAAAATGGCAAACCGAGAAACCTTAAACAATCGTTGATTGTGGATGCCATTTCATCGTTGATGTCAGGACTATTTGGGACCAGCTCGGGTTCCAGTTATATTGAATCCGCTACCGGAATTGCACAAGGTGGAAGAACGGGGATGACGGCTATCGTTGCAGGATTGTTGTTTATCCCTTTCATGTTTTTTTCACCCTTGTTGTCCATTGTTCCTTCTGTGGCAACTGCCCCGGCTTTGATTGTAGTAGGGATTTTTATGATTACACCCATATTAAAAATCAATTGGCTGGATTACGAAGAGGCAATACCAGCCTTTTTGAGTATAATTTTGATTCCTCTGACCTTTTCGATCAACCAGGGAATCAGTTGGGGATTATTATGTTGGACCATTCTAAAAGTGTTTGCTGGAAAAGCCCGTGAAATAACCCCCATGTTAATCATTTTAGACTTCTTTGCAATTATCGTGCTGATTATTGAGTAGTTTAGTTATAAGATAGGCGGGTTGCTTCATCGCAAAGAACGCCGGCGATTTTTTCTTGCCAATGGTTTGATTTCCATGTTCCAAGAGCGGTATGAGTGATAAAGTAACTTTGCGGGATGGGATGGGTTCCTAATACTACTTTCATCCCGTATTTCTCTTCGATGAATCGTTTAAAATAATCAATGTTTTGGCAAGGTGGATAACCGACCAGCATACCGGTTGCGAAATGTATTACTTCCACACCGTTTTTCTTCATTTCAGCAGGAACATATTCTATGTTTCCCCCAGGGCAGCCCCCGCAAGTGGTATAGGCTCCGACTTCAACTTCCATGTCTTTGTAGATGCTGAATGTACCCTCTCTGTTTTGAAGTGCACGAAAACACTTGCCACCGCCACATGTGTGGTATCGATTGCAAATAATGATGCCAACTTTTTCCATTTTTCATTCCCCCAGTGCATTTTAATAATTTAAGTGTTCGCTTACCGAATTATATCATTTTTCAGCCCATTTTCCATTCAAATGGTCCTGTTTGTTTTGATTGGATTGTTTAACTCCTTTGCGTGGTTGACGTAATTTCGTCCCACACAAAAGATTCGATTGGGATTTGAAGTCAGATTATTCATCGAGATACTCCTGAGGGATGGTGATGGCAAATCTACTATGGAATCTGCGATTGACTTCCTTTATGGATTCGGTATGATACTTCTTAGACACGGTAACAAAATAATCACCAAAATCCCCGGACCAAGGGGCCTGATGAATGAGTTAAATGGAAAAAACTCCCTTTATCTAACTCATTTTATGTCAAAAAATAATCTACCCCGTTTTTAAAGATATCCTGTTGTTCTATTCCGGGAATGTTTTTATACAAACCTGGCCGAACTCTTTCGTTGTGCCCCATTTTCCCCAATATTCTTCCATCAGGGCTTGTGATGCCTTCTATAGAGGCGATTGAACCGTTGGGGTTTGAAGTGCCAGACGGTTCAATGATCCCATCAGGTGTGCAATAGCAGGAGGCAATTTGATCGTTGTCAATCAATTGCTCCAACATACCAAGTGAACAAAAGAAACGCCCTTCGGTGTGTGAGAGTGGGATTTTGTAGGTTTTATCCAATTGTTTATGATTGAACCAAGGGGATTTTGATGAGACTACTTTGGTGTTTGCGATTGTGGATATGTGGCGACCGATATGATTGTAGGTCAATGTTGGCAGATTTTCATTTGGTTGCCTGTATTCTCCGAAGGGTAATAATCCCAGTCTTAAAAGTGCCTGAAAACCATTGCATATTCCCAGAATTAAGCCATCTCTTTTTTCCAACAAATCTGTAACAGCCTGTTGTATCTTGGCATGTCTGAAAACAGCGGCGATGAATTTTCCCGAACCATCCGGTTCATCTCCAGCACTGAATCCGCCTGGTATCATTAAAATCTCACTGTTGGCGATTTCTTTTGCAAAGAGAGTTGAAGAAGTCTCTATATCATCCAGGGATAAATTTTTAAAAACGTTTATTTGACATTCTGCTCCCGCTCGTTCAAATGCTTTTTGAGTATCATATTCACAGTTGGTCCCTGGGAAAACGGGGATAAAGACTCTTGGTTTTTTCCCGCTTAAAATTGAAAAGGATTTTTTTTCATTACGGGTTTTTGAATGGCTTTTATTTTTAAATAAAGATACAGGTTCTTTAATGGGCTCATGCAAGGGGAAAATGTCTTCAAGGGGCTTCAGCCATTGTTCTTCAATTTCTTGCAAAGAAATACTTTGTGTACCTATTTGAATAATTTTCTCTGTGCGGGTTTGTCCAATAACGATTCCGCCATTTTCCTTTAGGATATCTTTGGTATCCTGTTGGCATTCGATTAAAAAGGAACCGGGTAATGTCTCTTTTATTTCTTTTAGTTCAGATTCAGATAGGTGAAAACCGATGCCATTTCCAAAGGCTCTCAAACAAAGGTGATATAAAACGCCATCACGATTCACTGATCCACAAGAGATAATTTTATTTTCTTTGATTAGTTTGTTGACTAGTTGATAATTTTTCTTTAATCTCTGAAAATCAGGAATGAAATGATTGTCCTTTGGAGTTTTAAGATAAACCAGATAATGGTCGGGACCCTTCAACTCGTTGGTGCATATGGTTTCTTCCTCTGTAATTCCCACTGCAAAGCTGATCAAGGTAGGGGGGACATCGATGTCTTCAAATGAACCGGACATACTGTCTTTGCCACCTATGGCTGCATAGCCAAGTTCTTTTTGTGCTTTATAGGCTCCCAAAAGTGCTGTAAATGGTTTCCCCCATCTTGCAGGATCTTCACGAAGGGCTTCAAAGTATTCCTGAAGACTCAACCAAATTTTGTCAGCTTGGGCTCCCGCGGCGATTAATTGTGTGCACGATTGGATGATGTTATACACCCCTCCATGAAAAGGACTCCATTCAGTTAACAGTGGATCGTATCCATGTGCCATTAAACTAATGGTAGAGGTCTTATCTGGGGGGATATAAGCTGCCATCACATCAGCGGGTGTTTTAAGATTTTTCCCACCGAAGGGGAAAAATGCGGATGAAGCACCGATTGTACTGTCGAATCGTTCAACCAACCCCATTTGTGCGGCGTTATTTAAGTTTTTCATTTGTTTTAATAGTGATTTTATCGGATCGTTTTCATCCATATCAATGGTGACGAACGATGAATTTTGTTTAGGCGCAGCAACATAAACATCACGATGTTGTTGAACGCCGTTGGTGTTCAGAAATTCTCTTGCGATACTGACAATTGTTTGTCCCTGCCAATGCATTTTCAGTCTAGCATCATCGGTAATCGTTGCTACGATTGTACATTTAAGATTTTCTGCTGCACTATTTTTTTTGAAAAAGTCAAAATCATCCTGCGAGATGACGATTGCCATACGCTCCTGTGATTCGGAAATGGCCAGTTCCGTTCCGTCAAGACCAGCATACTTTTTTTCAACGGCATCCAGATTGATGTCCAAACCATCTGCCAATTCTCCTATGGCAACGCTAACGCCGCCGGCACCAAAATCGTTGCATTTTTTGATCCTTTTGGTGATTTCCGGATTTCTGAAAAGTCTTTGGAGCTTTCTTTCCATGGGCGGATTTCCTTTTTGAACCTCTGCACCACATTGTTCTATGGATTGTTTTTCGTGGCTTTTTGAAGAGCCGGTTGCACCAC
>JAYEGQ010000021.1:0-5415 GCA_034659095.1 Thermotogota bacterium | reverse complement strand
TATGGCAAACAAAGAAAAAGCTGTTGCTTATGGAGGGGTTTCTGAAAGAGATGTTGAAATCGCCAGAATCAACACAGACAACAGCAAAGGGAAATTGGATTATTACAAAAGCATCCAGTCCCAAAAAGAAGATTACATAACGGATACCTTGTTTGTTTCAGAACTGCCTGAATTAACGCTCAACACTGAAGATATTCAACCATTAACCGTAGAAGAGATGAACACCATAAAAGAGGATAACATCGACCGAAAGATTGAAAGCTACAAAAAACAAATCGAAGAAACAAAATACAAACTGGCACAAAGTGGTATGACCACATCCTATTTGGCAGATGTAAACAAACGATCTGCAAAGATTCATGAACTTAAAGAAGAATCCTACGCCAACGCTTCCCTTTACAATATTAATTTAGCTTTTGAGGATGTTAAATATTCTTCTTTAAAATACGATAGTGCCCTTGGACTAAAAGAGATTTATCTTCAACAGTTGTCTAAACTACAGGAAGCCAAGCGGGAAGGTTATATCACCTCCTACGATTATTATCAGGGAGTGTTGGATATTTACGAGTACGACAAGCTGGCCTGGGAGGAAAAGTACAATCTTTTTGAAAATATCTGTCTTTATCTACAGGCAAAGGGAGCAGACCCCATCGAAACTCTTCCCAAATTCATTCAAGAGAAAGAATAATCATGTTCAATAGTGAACTTCTTTCAAAACAAGCGATTCGTCAAGTGATCCATGATCTGAATCCTCAGCATCGGGTGAAGCAGGTATTATCCGAAAGTGTATTTACAAAAAGCCTACATATGTTAGCTATCGGCAAAGCTGCTTGGGATATGGCTCAAGCAGCCTATACGGTTTTAGGTGATCGCATTAATAAGGCCTTGGTGATCACCAAACACGGACATTCAAAGGGGAAAATTGGCCATTTTAATATCATGGAAGCCGGACACCCCATACCAGATGAAGCAAGCATAAAAGCTGGCCATCAGGCAATAGAACAGTTTTCAGGATTGAAAGAAGGCGATGAACTGATTTTTTTAATTTCCGGTGGCGGGTCAGCGCTTTTTGAAGTATTGTTTGACGGGATAACCCTTGAAGACCTGCAACAGGTCACACAGAGATTAATGGCATCTGGTATGGATATCAAGAAGATGAACGCCGTACGAAAGAGACTTTCCCTTGTCAAAGGGGGACAATTTGCCGAAATTGTTGCCCCTGCATCAATACAGGCTTTCATCATCTCAGACGTCCTTGGAGACAGTGTTGCAGACATCGCATCAGGTCCGGTTACCCCGGAAGAATTGACACCTGAACTCTCAGAAATCGCATCACAATTAAACCTTGAAGACCCTGCAATCACCCGAGCGATTCAAAGGAAACTGCCAAAAAAAGTTGAAAACGTACAAGTGACTATCATCGATAACGTTGTTCACGCCTGTCAAAGTGCCAAAAGACATTTTGAAGAACAAGGGATCCCCGCAACCATTATCACCACCTGCCTTGAATGCGAAGCCAAAGAAGCAGGGCAATTCATCGCAACGATGATCAAAGACATCTACAAAAAAAACTCCGATTTTACGAAACCTCACTGCCTCATCTTCGGCGGAGAAACCCTGGTCCACCTTCATGGAACAGGCAAAGGCGGAAGAAATCAGGAACTGGCCCTTTCCGCAGCCATCGCCTTAGACGGCCTAAAAGCCGACTGCTGCCTCTTCTCCCTGGGTACCGACGGAACAGATGGCCCCACAGACGCCGCTGGCGGAATAGTAACTCCAGAAACTGTACAACAAATGAAAGCCATCGGCATCAATCCTTCTCAAATACTGAAGAACAACGATTCCTATCATGCCTTGGAAGCTGTAAAAGCCTTGATTAAAACAGGCCCCACGGGCACAAACGTCAACGACCTCATCTGTGCGGTATTGCTTTAAATATTCATACTTTTATCCAGCCCAAATCATGTAAATATCCAAAAATTCGTTTAAGAATACTTCATTTCCAACCATACTTTCCAACTCCCCCTCTATATAAATAGGTATTTTTGTTATAACAGCTTTAAAATAAACTTGTTAACATATAGCTTCCTTTTTTGTGATAAAATCTTATGATAAAGTCCTTGAAAAATCCCTTTATCATCAATAATTTTTCAATAAAACTTCTTTTAGTAACAAGTGTTTAAAAGTAAAAAATACATAGAAAATCAATTCCATTCTTCTTGAGGAGGCCCCATGATAATCAAAAACATTGACAGCAAAAGAAACTGTTCACCCTCACTCATCAATTACCTTTACGGACATTTGGAACATCTGGCATCCATTTTTAAAAGAACACCTGTATACTTGGTGAATGAGAAGACCATAGACAAGATATACCCCCCGGAAAAACGATTGGATTTCAACGAAAACTGTATCAGAGAAAAGGATCAAGAAACCGTCATTATCAAACAAAACAAACAAGAAGTGGAACCGGGCCATGACATGCCTTATTCTGAAATAAATCAGGAACTCAAAGCTTTCGAAGATACCCTTGAACAATGTCGAACAGAAGTCAACTCACTTACCATTGCGTTGGGAGTCTATCTCAAAGAACCGGCAAAGATTGACGTTCCTTTTAAGCCCTCGGTTTTTATCTGCCCCGAACGGATTGAAAAGAATATCCAATGTATCATCAAGAAAGGAATCTATCCAAATGAAAACAAAGAAACCCTTTACAACATCCTCTTTACAGCAGTAGTTTTACATGAGTTAACCCATGCTTTATTTGCCACAGCTGACGATGTTTATAACACTAGCTGGGGAAAAATCATCGAAGAAACCCTGTGCAATGCCTCGGCCTTCAGTACCTTTAATCAAACAGAAGAAAAAGGATTTTTAAGAAGATTTCATGAAGCACAACCCGTCTCTTACAAAGGCTATACCTATTGGTTGAACAACAAAAGGGATCTGGAAAAGGCCATGGAATTTTGGGCATCATTTATCGATCCTGTCTATGGATTATCAGAGGAAATCTTTGATTTTTTCTCCAAGCAAAATCATGACATATATCAGGAATGCGTTCATGAGTTGTGGTGGGAATTCAGGCGCTTAAACGACCGGTTGGCTCATCTCATGGAAGATTTTCAAGGTGACGTTTCAATTGAAAAATTCCCGGAATCTGCTCAGAAAAAATGGGACAAGATCACGGAACACTTAAAAGATATGGACTATCATTATCATCATCGTATCGATAGACCTTTTAGAAGAACTTATTTAACGAATCACAGAAACGACATCAGTTACTTGAGAAGAGATCCTGAACAAATATTGCTTTTGCTGAGTAAACGCATCTTGGAAGAGGCCTGTGGGATATGATCAACAAACGCACATTCCTCAAATCCATAGACTGCGACACAGCAGCATGGATTGAACATAACAACTCAAAAAAGTCGTTAACCATCGATGAAGAATTAAGAATATTCCAGGGAAACCAAGTCGGAACAATTGCCAGGACCCTGTTTCCCAATGGGCAATTGATTAGCGGGTCAACGATTCAATCAGCGATTGCCACGACCCGACAACTAATCAACACTCACGAGAACATCATCCTCTTTGAAGGGGCTTTTGAACATAACGGCTTTGTGGCACGGCCTGATATACTGGTTAAAACCGGTCAGGACTTTCAACTCATTGAAGTCAAATCCTCCACACCGAAAAAACTCAGCACATCAAAAGGCAAGCCCTATCTTGATGATATCGCTTACACCTTCTGGATATTGTCCTCAACAGGGATCAACATCACAACCGCCCATTTATGGTTTCTCAACAAATCATACCGCATGGGAGATGCTCCCCTGAAACTCTTTAAAAAAGAAGATTGCACAGATGATGCCGGAAAACAGGCGCAAATGTATGCTTCCCTTGGCATGGGCAAAAAAAGCGTTATTACAGCCCCGCAACAGCCAAGCATTTTATTAAAGGCAACATGCAAGGGTTGTGAACACGCCCACAGTTGTTTTAAAAACTTTGATCAACATACCATCTTTCAAATTCCCAAATTGGTGAAAAAGAAAATACAAGTCCTCATCGACCAAGGCATTACCACGGCCGGGGCCATTCCCCCCGGTGAAATCACCGCTGCCGGCCTGAACGCCTACACCAGCTTGGTGAACGGGCAAGGCCTATGCCGAAAGCAGCCGATTAAAGATGCCATTGACCAATGGGAATATCCCATCGGTTACTTTGACTTTGAAACCATCAACCCGGCATTACCCCTTATCAGCAATTGCGAACCATACGCACAAATCCCCTTTCAGTATTCATTGCATATTGCCCAAGATCCTCAGCAGAACAAAACAACCTATCAACACAAAGAATTTCTCGCCAATCCCGACCATTTAGAGTCGGATGTGATGCAACTGGCCCAACAAATGGCAGCAGATTTAAAGGATTGCAAAACCATCGTGGCCTATCACATGTCCTTTGAACAGGCCAGAACCAAATGGCTGGCAGAATGGGTCAACCAAAAGGGAGAGCCACAACTGGCTAATCAACTCATGGCCATCAGAGAGCGATTCGTGGATCTCGAACCTCTCATCAGAGAACACTTTTACGATCTCAGCTTTAAAGGCAGCTATTCCATCAAAAAAGTCCTTCCCGTCATCGCTCCCGGACTGACTTATCAAGGGATGAACGTTGCCAACGGTGCAGATGCGGCTGGGGTTTTCTTAAACATGGTACTGAAAAGAGTACAGACACTTGTCAATCATGGTTATACCATTCCATCAAGGGCGGATTTGCTGGAATATTGCAAACAGGACACCTGGGCGATGGTGGAGATTGTTGATTTTTTTATTTAAAGCAATCATGTATTATACTTAGAATTCTGGTTGATCAGAAGGATGAAAAATCATATGGAAAAGTGACTTGAAACAAGGCTTTCAATATGAAATGGAGGGGTCATGAGCGAGGAACAAAATAAGAATAAAGTCACTATGGAATCTTACGAACGCTGGTATAGGATGCTGCGGGTGAAATTGAGAAATTGGCATTACAAATTCAGTTATCGAGAGCTGGAAGATTTTACGAAAAAAGACCGTTTAAATTTTGAGGTATATGAAGACCAAATGACCCTTTCGTTGTTGAATCAATACTCGGAGAAAGAACGGTATTTTCTCATCGATGTGATTGAACATGAAAAGCATTATCCATATCAAAAACCCAATCGCAAAAAAGAATTTGTGAATTATCATTACATTTGCCATGATGATGGGAAGCTCATGATCCCCCTGTTGTGTTTTCAGTTTTAGAAAAAGCTCACAGACACTGCCATTGAATATGAAATGGAAACACCGGACATCACGGATAAAAATATCTTTCTAACATATGTCTTGAGTGTTTTGGATAAGTTTATTTCATAAAAAACCTTTAGATTGA
>JAYEGQ010000020.1:0-5535 GCA_034659095.1 Thermotogota bacterium | reverse complement strand
ATGCTATTGGCATCACTGATTCATAAGGGAGAAACAAAAGATCCCCAAGCAATTCCCGCAACAGAATCATTTAAAATGGCAACTTCAAATGGTGCGAAAGCAGTTGGCAAAAAGAACATTGGAATTCTAGAAAAAGGGATGCGTGCGGATATCGCCTTTGTGGATATGGATAATATCAATCTTTTTCCTCTAATAAAGCCAATTTCCAATATTGTCTATTCTGGAAGAGGTTCTGATGTCATCGCCACAATGGTAGATGGTGATTTCATTTACTATTTCGGCACTTATCCTAAAATCAATGAAGAAGCCATCAAGAAACAATTCATGGAAAAAAACGTCAAACTTTATGAATGAAGGTTTTTTATGTCATTGTTAGACAATTTTAATTTAACCTTTTTTTTAAGACAAATTTTGGTTCGTTCTCCTGCCGTTTTATTTGCATTGGGATTACATGAATTTGCCCATGCTTTTATGGCGGTTAAACTCGGTGATGACACACCGGTTTTGTTAAAAAGAAATACCGTCAACCCTTTAAAGCATATTGATCCTATAGGATTACTTTGCTTCATTATTTTAAGTTTTGGCTGGTCAAGGAGAATACCCGTTAACAACCTAAGGTTAAAAAACAAAAATAAAGACACGTTTATCATTGCTTTTTCAGGACCGACCTTTAGTTTATTATTAGCAATATTAGCGGCTTTTGTTTTTTATGGCTTTGGAATACATAAATACAGCTGGTTCTTTAATCCAAATCCAAGAAACACTTTTTTTATTCTTAATTATTTATCCGATGTATTAGGATCATTTATGTTTGTCAATCTGATCATTGCCATTTTTAATCTAATTCCTATTATGCCTTTGGATGCATCAGCCTTATGGTCTGTATTTATGACAACAAAGCATATGAAAGCAGTAATGAAATATCAAGTATACGGCATTCTTCTTTTGTTGATTTTGATTATTATGGGAATTATACAAGCGATAATGTATCCTGTCATTTCGGGTTTTAACACCGTGTTTATCAACTTATCCGGTATCTTTGGATAAAGATGGAGGGGTTTTATGAGAAGCGACAAAAAGGTCTATAACTTTTTACAAATCGAAAATGATATTTACAAGAAGATAATTGAAGAACTTTTAGATGTTTATTTGGAATACATACCCTATCCGGTTAATGCCGTGATTAGTGATCATCAAGAAGTCATTCGGAAAGGTACTCATTTGCAAATTCTAGAAGGGAAAGGGGTGTTTGGATATATTGACGGTGATCAAAAATTCTTTTTGGTCGATTCCATTAGTAACAAAAACATATTTTTGGGGATTAATTGGTTTTTAGAACATAATCTAAACGCTAACTTTGATTTTTGTTCACCATATTCAATGCGAAGGAGAATCATTTCCGTATTGGAACCTTTGATAGTTTTAATGGAGGTTGAGGACTCAAAAGGATACAGTCATTCTCAGCGAGTGGCTTCTCTATTTACCTCATTTGCAAAAGATTTGGGATTGGAGCCAAACGAAAGCGCTTTATTCATCCACTATGCCATGTTACATGACGTTGGTAGAATTGGCATTGAACAATTAATGCTCTACTCCCCAACACGTTTGAAAAATTTTGAGGAAACTGGACAAGATCATACAATAACTGGCTCAGTCTATATATCAACCTTGGAAGTGTTAAACGATTTCGTCCCCTATGTCAGAAGTCATCACGAAAGATTTGATGGCAAGGGATTTCCTGATAGACTCAAAGGAGAAGAAATTCCCTATTGGGTTAGAGTGTTAACCATTGTTAATTGGTATGATAACGCACTAAATACCGTTGATTCTGAATTTTCAATCGGAGTAATGAGTGAAAAAGAAGCTTTGGATGTCATTGAAAGAGATAATGGAAAACTCTTTGACCCCGAGATTGGCAAGCGGTTTATTTCTTTCATCAAAAAAGGACAAAATAAATGAAACCTTATAACATTTCCAGTATCATAGCTGCTGTATGGAATCCAAGGGAAGAACTCGATTATTTAGACGCTTACAGTGGCAATACCGTATTTCTTCTTAGTTCAGATTTAGTGAATCTTGGAAATCATATCAAAAGAATCAAAAAAAAGGGTTTAAAGGTTTTTTTGGATATTGATTTTTGCGATGGGTTAGGGAACGGAGAATACGCATTTAGATTTTCCACCTTACAAGGAGCGGATGGAATTATTACGGTCAAACCTAAGATGATAGATATCGCCAACAGTTATGGTGTACCAAATGTTTTAAGAAGCTTTGCCCTTGACAGCAATTCTCTATTGAGAATCAACGAAATGATCACAAATATTAATCCGATGTTTTTAGAAATACTTCCCGGTAGCGCATTTCCCAAGGTTTTTTATTATCTTAAATCAAACGGATTAAAAACAGACAACATGATTGCAGCTGGGTTAGTTGAAACAAAAAAAGAAACGGAAGAACTTTTTAAATGTGGTGCTAAGGCCATTTCTACCAGCAAAACACAATTATGGTAATAGGAGGATAAGAACATGAAAAAAATGATGATACTGATAATGGGGTTAATGTTTTTGTCGGTTTTTAGCCGTGAGTTTTTGATAATTTATCCAAATGGATTATCCATAAAGGGGGATAGCATTGTTGTAAATTCTGATAATTTTCAATTAGATATTCCTGACAGCTGGATTGCAGATTCCTTTACCTCAGACCCCTATCCACAAAGTTATCAATATGTGGTTCAAAAATCTTTTGATTATTCAGACACACTAAAAGAATCGATAGGAAAAAAGATTAAATGGCGTTTTGAGGATAGCACAATCAAGGAGTATATGCTTCTTTTGGATGATCCTCTATTATTATCTGATGAAAACGGCATTTTTTCACCCCAAAGTGGTACTGCTGTTTTTGATGGTGTTCAGATAAAAGAGCCACAACAATATCTTGATTTACTTTTTACCAATGAAATTAAGCAATTGAGTTTTTCATACATGTTTAGCAACCTTTCCTATTCAACTGTTTATACTATGAACTTGGACGATGAAAAAGAACAAGCTGAAATCATTGGAACAATAATCATCAATAACAAAACTAAGAAACAAATTCAAACTGACCATTTGTATATTTTTTCGGGAGAAATTAACACAGTTTCAACTGATTATGCCGTTAAAGCCTCGAGAAGTTTTAATTATGAAGCAGATTCTTATAGCGGTGGATCCGCAATGGAAAGCTTCAGCGATTATAAGATTTATTCTATACCGGGTCCCTATTCTTTTAATCGTTTTTCAATAGATTATATTCAGTTCTTGCAAACCAAAGAATCTTATGACATGATTTATACTTTTAATGCCTATTATTCCAATCGAAGTACAGAATTTCAAACCCTTGATCAAACCATTAAATTCTCTAAGCTTTCACTACCATTAATGGCGGGAAAAGTAAGAATTCAGAAAAACGATCAAGAAAAAACTGTCTTTTTGGGTGAAAATACCATCAATAATACCAGTAAAGATCAACCCCTGGAAATTAGTTTCGGGAAAGCTTATGATATTCAAGGAAAGGTGGAGTTAATTCAATCAAACCGAAGTGGAAGCACCTATTTTGAAGCATACAAATTCACCGCAAAAAATTATGCCGCTGAAGATAAAAACATACAGCTAAACTTTACAATTCCAAGAGATTCTGATGTAGAAGTAGACGTATACGATTATTCCCGACCAACGGCAACTTTACTTCAAATCCCCTTGACGCTACATGGGAAAATGCAAGTTGAGGTTACTTTTGAAATCAGATATGATCGTTGAAGAAATCATAGTAAGAATCAAAAAGAATCTTAATCCAAAACGCCTGGAACATACGATGGGGGTTTTGGATTATTCAATTTTACTAGCTGAAAAGCATGGTGAAGAAATCTTACCCGTTAAAATTGGCGCCCTTTATCATGATGCATACAGGAATCATAAAAACGGTGAATTGATAGAAATGGCAAAAAAACATCAGCTTCATATAACAAAGGAAGAAAAGTATAATCCGATTCTGTTACATGGAAAATTGGCGGCCAACGATTTAAAAAAAAGATACCCAACCCTATTAAGAATTGATGAAATAGCCCAAGCAATTGAGTATCATACCAGCGGATATGTTTTTAATTCAAAAATAGGTAAAATAATTTTTATTGCGGATTCTTTGGAAAAGAACCGTATTTATCCTGGTGTAGAAGAACTAAGAAAACTTTCAATAGAAGATTTGAATACAGCTTTTTTCCTTATTCTTAAGGGAAAAGTCAGATTGGCATTAGAAAAAAACCAGCTGATACTAAAAGAAACCTTAAAGGCTTATAACAGAACATTAATGAATAGGGAGAGCAGAAATGATCAACATTCTTGAATTCGATTTGAGTGAACTAAAACAACATTTTAAAAAAAGGGGTGTCAAACCGTTTCGGGCACTGCAGGTTTTCGATTGGATATTTAAAAAACATATTTTTGATTTTTCAAAAATGCTCAATCTCCCAAAAGACTTCCGGGATATGCTGAAAATGGAATATGTCATTGGCTTACCCGAATTATCTAATAAACAAATTTCATCTGTAGATGGTACCAAAAAATATCTCTGGAATCTGAATGATGGAGAAAAAATTGAATCAGTACTACTTATCCATAAAGACAGAAACACAGCATGTATTTCAACTCAAGTAGGTTGCAGCCTCAAGTGCAGTTTTTGTGCTACGGGAAAATCCGGTTTTTCCCGAAATCTGAAAGTATCGGAAATTGTTGGGCAAGTACTGGCAATGACCGTAGAACATGGAGAAAGAATAGGAAATATTGTATATATGGGAATGGGAGAACCTTTTCTTAATTACGATAATCTGAAGAAATCCATTCAAATATTTAATTCCAAAGAGGCGTTTGATATTTCTAAAAGACGGATTTCAGTATCTACAGCCGGAATCATACCCGGTATCTTAAAAATGGCAGAAGATTTCCCTGAAGTTGTACTGTCTGTCTCGTTACATGCTCCCAACAACCGTATCAGAGAAAGATTAATGCCAATAAGTCAAACTTACCCATTCCAACAGTTGATTCACACAATTAAACGATACAATGAAATCACCGGTAAACGTGTAACTATTGAATATCTGTTAATCAAGGAAGTCAACGATTCTTTGGAGGATGCCGTTTTATTGGCAAAAATACTTAAGGATTTAAAGGTAAATCTTAATTTAATACCCGTTAATCCGGTTAATCCTGACTTTGAAAGACCCAGTTTCAAACATATTTCAGCTTTTAAAGAAATAATGGAAAAAAGTGGAGTAGAAACTGTTATTAGACAAGAAAAGGGAACGGATATCGCCGGAGCTTGCGGGCAGCTAAAAACTCAAAGTATCAAGGGGGAAGTGTTTTGAAAAAGATTGCTATAGGTATTTTAATCGTTGTCGTTTTTGTTGGGATGTTTTTCTTCTTAAAAGCGAGTTTCGCCAATGAAATCTTTATTGATCCTGTGATTTTCACCATTGGACCTTTTGAAATCCATTGGTACGGAGTC
>JAYEGQ010000019.1:0-26418 GCA_034659095.1 Thermotogota bacterium | reverse complement strand
GAATAATGTGGCAATATTCTTAATGGTTGAGCTGTTTTTGTATAACCAGGATGTAATCTCAGCGTTTATGGCTTCTGTTATGCTATTTCCTTTTTCACGCGCCGTTTCTGCAACGGCTTGATAGGTATATTGATAATGTGGGAAGAAAAAAAGAGTGAACACAATTATTACAAAAACAACAATAAGTTTTAGTTTAAATTGAATGGTTGCCTTATTAAATCGATTGATCATTGATCGTATAGACAATGAAAGCCCCCCTAAAATAAATATTAATTGTGCTTACTAACTACTTTATTGATTGCATTAATCCTCCGATATTGACTTTGAGTATATTATAGCATGATTCTGCTACAAAATAGCTTGGAGTTTTTCAAAAGGGGGAAATACTCCCAACCACCTTCTTTGAATGGACAGTCAATAATTTTATCTGTCCCGAAATCTATTACCAATTCTAACTTCACTATGTTGTAACGATAGACTGTTGACAAAGTGAAAACAAATCTATATAATAGCACTGGTTTTTATGAAGTGAGAGCCAGTTTAGCTCAGTTGGCCAGAGCGGATGATTTGTAATCATCAGGT
This sequence comes from Thermotogota bacterium, assembly GCA_034659095.1. Classification (GTDB taxonomy): domain Bacteria; phylum Thermotogota; class Thermotogae; order MWEM01; family MWEM01; genus JASUTC01. Next base: position 25,836 of record JAYEGQ010000019.1, on the reverse strand, counting down.
CGTGGGTTCGAATCCCTCAACTGGCTCCATGTTTTTCTCAAAAGTGGTAGGGTGCCCGAGTGGCCAAAGGGGGCGGACTGTAAATCCGCTGGCAGAATGCCTTCGAAGGTTCAAATCCTTCCCTTACCACCATTTTTAATTGTCAGTAAGAGGTGTTTATTATGCGAGTTAAAATTAGACTTCAATGTTCAGAGTGTAAAGAAAGGAATTATTCCACAACCAAGAACAAACAAGCTATGCAAGAGAAATTTGAGATAAAAAAATATTGCCCGAGATGCAGGAAACACACCTTGCATAAAGAAACAAAATAAAAAAAAGTAGGTCCGTAGCTCAATTGGCAGAGCACCGGTCTCCAAAATCGGGTGTTGGGGGTTCAAGTCCCTCCGGACCTGCCAATTTTTTTTGAGGAGGAATTTCTAAATGGCTAAGAACGATATGGCTAAGAACGGTAAAACGGAGAAAGTGGCACCAAAAAAACCTTCAAAGGTGAAGAAGTTCTTCCGGGAAGTTAAACAGGAATACAAAGCAACCACTTGGCCGACACAACACATATTGTGGCAAACTACTGGTGTAGTTACCATAATTTTGATTGTTATGGGTGTTTATTTTATGGCTCTCGATCTTGGATTCAGTAATCTGACCAAATACCTTTTGGGCATCCTGGGTATTGGGTGATCTTTTTGAAAAAAAAGTGGTACGTCATTCAAACGTATTCCGGTCTGGAAGAAAAGATAAAAGAAAGTATCGAAAAGAAACGAGATACGCTTAACCTTGAACGACTGGTAGGAAGGATAGTGATACCTGAGGAAGTGGTAATAGAGCCTTCAAAGGCCCATACGATTAAACATATGCTTTCTCAAAAATCAAAGCTTCATGTCACAACGGGAGATGAGGTAAAAAAAGGTGATTTAATAGCCGAAGAGAATCCCGTAAAATTAAGGCATGATGGTGTTGTTGATACCATTCGCAACTACCGAAAGATTGTTGTTGAGACCCTTGATTCCAAATATACTAAGATTTATTATATCCCCGAAGCGGAAAAAATCGAGTCAGGTATAAAATCCGGAGTAAAAATCAGGCAAGGGATGCCTTTTGCAAAGAATGGTGAGTACATTTGTGAAATGGATGGAACTGTTCTGGAATCGGTAAAGGTTAAAAAGATCATAATAAAGAAGGATGACGGCGAGGAGGATGTTTACTATGTCCTCCTTAAGTTGTTTTTGCAAAGTAGAGCATCAAAGGGAAAAGAGGTAAAGAAGGGAACTGAGATCTCTGAGCCTCTCAATTTGCGTGCTGAGTTTGATGCGTTGATTGAAATTAGCGACCGTGGAACCAGAAGAATACTTAAGCTGGTCAACATCAAAAGACGTCGATTATTCCCAGGATATGTTTTCGTAGAAATGGCTATGACTGATGCAGCTTGGAATACCGTTCAAAGTGTTCCCAACGTTGTACATTTTGTTTCATCTGGAGCAGCTCCTTTACCTATTAAAGATAAAGAGGCCAAGGTTATCTTAAGACTTGCCGGTTTGGAAACTGTGGAGAAAGCGGATAAAAAAGCGGCAACTGTTGAGATAGAGTATGAAGTTGGAGAAGCAGTGAAGATTAAATCTGGAGCATTTGCCGATTTTGTCGGTTCAATTAGTGAAATACATCCTGACAAGCATGAACTGAAAGTCATGGTTAATATATTTGGACGAGAAACACCCGTTGTTCTTCATTTAAGTGAAGTAGAAAAGGTATAATCTATAGTCATTATGTATAACAATTGCAAAAGACGGTAATATCGACCGTTTTTTGCCTTAGTCTGTGGAAGGGTACATGCCAACCCGTTATACCACATAAGGAGGAATAAATATGGCGAAAAAGATTTTAACCACAATTAAGCTTCAGTTGCAAGCCGGAAAAGCGAATCCGGCGCCCCCTGTAGGTCCCGCACTGGGACAGCATGGTATCAACATCATGGGTTTTTGTAAGGAATTTAATTCAAAGACTCAAGATAAAATGGGAACAGTTATACCGGTTGTTATTACGGTTTATGAAGATAGATCATTCTCATTTATCTTGAAAACGCCCCCAGCCTCTTTTCTTATTTTAAAGGAAGCGGGTATCAAAAAAGGGTCATCAGTTCCCAACGTTGAAAAAGTAGGGAAAATAACAAAAGCTCAAGTTCAGAAAATTGCCGAAGTCAAAATGGAAGATTTAAACGCCAACGATATTCAAGCAGCGATGAAAATCATCGAAGGAACTGCAAAGAATATGGGCGTAGAAGTCGTAAAATGAGGGGGTGTTGAGAAATGGCAAAACATTCAAAACGATATAGAGAAGCTAAAGCAAAGATAGACAGTACAAAGTTATATAATATCGAAGAAGCAGTTCAATTGATAAAGGATACGGCAACTGTAAAATTTGATGAAACCGTTGAATTGCATTTGTGCACCAATATCAACCCGAAAAAAGCGGATCAACAAATTAGACAACCCATTTCCCTGCCCCACGGTACGGGAAAAAGTGTTCGTATACTGGTATTTGCTCAGGGTGAAAATGCCGAAAAGGCAAAAGCTGCCGGCGCTGATTTTGTGGGTGCAGAGGAGTATGCTGAAAAGATTCAGAAGGAAAATTGGCTGGATTTTGATGTCGCTATCGCTACACCGGATATGATGAGAGTTATTGGGAAATTGGGTCGTGTTCTCGGGCCAAGAGGGTTAATGCCTTCTCCCAAATCTGGAACAGTGACAAATGATGTAGAAGAAGCAGTCAACGCATTTAAAGGTGGCCGAATAGAAGCAAGAAATGATAAAACTGGAAACATTCACCTTGTTATTGGCAAAAAATCTTTTAAAAACGAACAACTCAAGGAAAATTTGGATTCTGCTCTTAAACAAATATTGGCAATGAAACCCGCCAGCTTGAAAGGCAGACTCTACAAGAAAATAGCCGTTGCAACGGCAATGGGTCCTGGAATAAAAGTAGACACAAGCGATTATATGAAGGAAGTATAAAATAAAAACTTTAAGTTCCACGTACTCAAGACAGTAGGTTTTTAAGAAGTAATTCACCTACCGAGGTGCGCGTGTGTTTCACCGTGGCCTCATGCGTGGTCATAATAGAAAAGGAGGTGGAACATTGCTTACCAGAGAGCAGAAAAGGCAGATCGTTGAGAAGCTGAGAGATCATTTCAAACAATCACCCATTGTGGTCTTGTTGGACTACAGAGGACTCGATGTTGAAAAAATCAGTAATTTACGTCGGAAGCTGAATGAATCAGGTGGTCACATGCAAGTGTGTAAAAACACCTTGATCAAAGTAGCACTGGATGAATCCGAAAATGCAAATGATGAATTCTATGGCTACTTGAAAGGACCTAATGCAGCTTTATACGTGGAGGAAGATGGAGATCCCATGGTTGTCTTAAAGGCTTTGGTTAAATTTGCCAAAGAGAACGACATGCCCAAGATCAAAGCCGGGTTGTTCGAAGGAGAGGTTTACGACGAGGAAGGGGTAAAAGAATTATCCAAACTGCCATCAAGAACTGAACTGCTGGGGATGCTTGCAAACGTATTACAGGCACCTATTACAGGTCTTGCAGCGTCTTTGAACAATATTATTTTGAAATTACCGTATGCATTAAACGCTATTAAAGAAAAAAAGGAATCATGAATTGCTAAAATTAACGGAGGTGTAAATTAAATGACACGTGAAGAAATTATAAAGGCAATTGAGGAAATGACAGTAACGGAGTTATCGCAGTTGGTAAAAGATATAGAAGAGAAATTTGATGTAAAAGCACAGGCACCCATGGCTGTTGCAGCAGCACCTGCAGCAGGTGACGGAGAAGCTGCCGAAGAAGAAAAGACAGATTTCCAGGTTATGTTGAAGAGCTTCGGTCAAAAAAAGATCGCAGTTATTAAAGTAGTCAGAGAGATTACCGGTCTTGGATTGAAAGATGCAAAAGATCTTGTTGACAATGCCGGTTCAGCTGATGCTGTTGTCAAAGAAGCTGTACCAAAAGAAGAAGCGGAAGAGATTAAGTCCAAGCTTGAAGAAGCTGGTGCAGAAGTAGAACTTAAATAATTGAAATTACGTCATTATAGTATATCTTGCAACAGGCAAATGCCTGTTGCATTTTTGCGTTAAAAATCTTTTCTCTCCAAGAGGTGATTTCCATTGAAACAGGAGAGCTTTGGCCGAAGAACAAGAAAGGTTTATGGAAAAATAGGTGAGGCTGTTCAGGTTCCCAATCTCATCGATATACAGTTGGAATCATATCAGGAATTCCTTGAAAAGGGAATTATTGAAGTATTAAAGAAATTTTCTCCTATCAAATCGCAACCCCACAGAGGTGACTTGCGCAAGGACGAAAAAGGTTTTGTATTGGAATTCGTTGATACTGAAATTGGAGAAGCCAATGAAGATGAAAATGAATGTAAAGCCAAGGGAATAAGTTATACCGTTCCTCTTTATGTGAAGGTTAGGATATCGGATATCAATACCGGAGAAATGCGTGAAGAAAAGGCCTTCTTTGGGTATATTCCTTTTATGACAGAGCGCGGGTCGTTTATCATTAATGGTGCGGAAAGGGTTGTTGTCAATCAGCTGGTCCGTTCACCCGGGATCTACTTTGTGAATGAAGGAGCTACCCCCGGAAAAAAAGATCTTTACATATCCCATTTCTTACCTCAGCGAGGAGCTTGGCTTGAGATTATTTTAAATAGCAATAAAAACATCCTTCAAGCCAGAATCGATAGAAGACGAAAGATCAACTTGTTATTGTTCCTTAAAAGCATTGGATTCGTGGATAACGTAGAGCTTTTCGATAATTTCCCCCACGAAATCGAAGTATACAACAAAAAAGACCTTGAAAAATTCACAGACTCCATCGTTCTCGAAGAAATAACTGATGCAAAAGGTAACGTAATCATTGCAAAGGGAGAAAAACTGGATAAAAAACGATTCGATGACATTATTGACAACGGAATAGAAAAAATAACCATATTAAACCCCAATGTTCAAAACACTTTTGAAAAACTGGATGATTCGCTTAAAGAGGCCAGCGAAAATGAAGCGGTCATAGAACTTTTCAGAAAGTTAAAACCCGGGGAAATTCCACGTGTAAACACATCTAAGAATTATATCTATAACCTTTATTTCAGCGATGAAAAGTATGAGTTTTCAGAAGTTGGAAGATACAAGATGAACAGACGATTGGATATTGTTTATGATAAATACAAGAACCTTCATGGCATAGATGATGACGAACGATATAACGAGGATTCACAAGTGATTGCGAAATTGGACTTATTACTGGCTACCATCCATCTTTTGGATCTTGAATACGATAATACCCTGTTGGATACAAAGGATCATTTGGGAAATAAACGCGTCAGGACAGTTGGAGAACTGTTAAAAGGTGAATTTGAAAGGGGCTTTTCCAAGATCCAAAAGTTAATTACAGAAAAGCTTACTGTTTATAATTCCCTTGAAAAGATTTCCATTCAAAGTCTGATTAACGTTAGACCTATCATCATTTCCATGAATCAATTTTTCGCCAGTAGTCAGCTTTCCCAATTTATGGACCAAGTCAACCCACTATCGGAATTAACGCACAAGCGTCGATTGTCATCTATTGGTCCTGGAGGATTGAAAAGGGAAAGAGCGAAGATTGAAGTCAGAGACGTACATGATTCCCATTACGGAAGAATGTGCCCCATAGAAACCCCTGAAGGGGCGAATATTGGATTGATTACCTCTTTAGCTACCTTTGCCACAATTAATCCTTACGGATTTTTGATTACGCCTTATCGGAAGGTTGTTGATGGAAAGGTAACCGATGAAGTGGGTTACTTGACTGCCAATGAAGAAGAAATGTACTATGTTGCTCAGGCGAACACACCATTAAAAGAGGATGGAACCATTGCAACGGAAAGAGTTCCCGTCAGGCAGCATGGTGATTTGATTTATGTTAACAGCAAACTGGTTAAATATATAGATGTATCGCCCAAACAAACGGTGTCTATTTCAACCGCATTGATCCCCTTCTTAGAGCACGATGACTCAAACCGAGCTTTGATGGGATCTAACATGCAACGGCAGGGCGTACCTGTTATAAATCCGGAAGCCCCAAGGGTTGGTACCGGTGTGGAATGGGTAGCTGCTCGTGACTCGGGTTTTATCGTCTTGGCAAAGTATCCAGGTCAGGTTGTAAAGGTTGATTCTGAACATATACAGATACATCGAATGGATGATAACGGTAAATTGATATTTGAAAAGGATAAACCCAAAATAGATGAGTATCATCTCCAAAAGTTTATCCGTTCCAATCAGGATACGATGGTGAATCAACGGCCTATTATCAACGTGGGCGAAAAAGTTGAAAAGGGAGACCCCCTTGCCGACGGCCCTGCTACGGATATGGGAGAATTGGCTATTGGCCAAAACATAATGGTTGCATTTATGCCTTGGGAAGGCTACAATTTTGAAGATGCGATTCTGATTAATCAGGACCTTCTAAAAACTGAAACATTTACTTCTGTACACATTGAGTTGCATGAAGTGAATGCCAGGGAGACCAGATTGGGTTCTGAAGAGATTACACCAGATATCCCAAACGTGAGTAAAGAAAGATTGAAGAATCTTGATGAAAACGGTATTGTAAGAATCGGTGCAACCGTCACATCAGAAGATATATTGGTGGGAAAGGTTACACCAAAAGGAGAAGCGGAGATATCTCCTGAAGAAAAAATTATTCGATCAGTTTTCGGTGATAGAGGTCGTGACATTCAAGATACCTCTTTAAAACTTCCGCATGGCGTTTCAGGAAGAGTAATAGATGTTAAAGTTTACGATAAAAACAACGTTTCAGAGCTTGGTCCCGGAGTTAACAAGATGATCAGGGTTTACGTAGCTTGCAGAAAACCCTTGAATGTGGGAGATAAGCTTGCCGGTAGACATGGAAATAAAGGAGTTATCTCCAGGATATTGCCAAGGGAAGACATGCCTTTCTTACCGGATGGAGAAGCCATACAGATGATTTTATCACCATTGGGGGTACCTTCGCGTATGAACTTGGGTCAGATTCTTGAAACGCATCTTGGATGGTTAGCCCAATTAAATGATTGGTTTGTAGCTACTCCGGTTTTCGATGGTGCAAAAGAGCACGAGATCTTGGATGAGCTGTACAGAAAACGCGTTGAAGCAGGGCTTGAAACCGGAGATGTAAAAGAAGTGAAGTCCGGAAAGGTTCAATTGCGAGATGGAAGAACTGGAATGGCATTTGATCAACCCATTACAGTTGGTGTCATGTACATGCTTAAACTTGTACATATTGCCCAGGATAAGATTCACGCCAGAAGTGTTGGCCCTTATTCACTCATCCATCAACAGCCGCTTGGTGGTAAAGCCCAATTTGGAGGACAGCGTTTCGGAGAAATGGAAGTTTGGGCATTAGAGGCATACGGTGCCACTCATACCTTGAGTGAAATGCTGACCATTAAGTCCGATGACGTGTTGGGACGAAACGAAGTTTACAAGGCAATTTTGAAGAATAAAAACGTTCCCGAACCAGGCATACCCGAGAGTTTCAAAGTGTTGGTAAAGGAACTGAGAGGCGTAGCGCTGGATGTCAAAGTATTTGATGAAAACGACAATGAAATCGATCTTGAAAGGGAATGAAGGGAAAGTGATGTAAATGAAAAGGGTAAAAAACGTAAAAATCACAATGGCTTCCCCGGATACTATTAGAAGTTGGTCTAACGGTGAAATCAAGAAACCCGAAACCATCAACTATCGAACATTCAAACCTGAAAGAGACGGTCTCTTCTGTGAAAAGATCTTTGGTCCTACGAAAGATTATGAATGTGCCTGTGGGAAATACAAGGGAAGAAAATACGAAGGAACCATTTGTGAAAGGTGTAATGTAAAGGTTGAACCCAAGAGTGCCAGAAGGAGAAATATGGGTCATATTGAACTGGCAGCTCCGGTCGTACATCTTTGGTTTCTAAAAAGTACGCCCAGTATCCTGGCTAATTTGCTGAACATGACCAGTAAGGATCTTGAGAATATCATCTACTTTGGCTCCAGAAGAATCATTGAAAAGATATACATAGTTGTAGATGGGAAATCCACACCCTTTGATAAAGGTGATACCCTTTATCAAACGGAATACGATATTTATACTCAATTTTGGGATTTTGAAGCTCAGCCGGCAGTCGTTGTAAAGAACCCTAGTGGACCGGTTAAGACTGATATCAGTGGTATAGTATCCGTTAAAGAAGAAGAAACCCATACCGACAAGATCGTGTATTGGATTAGTATAGCGGATAAAACAAGTCATACTTATAATGCACACAAAGATCAGGTTTTGAATTTTAAAGATGGCGATACCATTGAAAAAGGTCAGGAATTAATTAGTGAGCAAACCATTGAACCGATATACTCACCCATTGACGGAACTGTTCAAGTGGATGAAGGTTTGGGAACTATTAGTATTTCACCTATCACCACCAGTGGGGATCAGCCGTCCAATTTTTCTATCCCTTACGGAGCTAAAGTAATGGTTAAGGATGGGAAAAAGATAAAAAAAGGCGATAAGCTCACCGAATCTGTAACTTATCCCACCATCGTCTCAGAAATTAGAGGTAAAGTTGTTTTCGATAAGGGATTGTCAATTCACGCCCTTGCAGATGGGAAGGTACAGTCGACTTCTACCGGAAGGATCCGTGTGGAAAATGTTATCGAAGAGAGATATTATCCGGTTATTGAAGGTTCCATCATATACGTCAACGAAGGCGAAAAGGTTGAAGAAGGCACTCATATCGCAGACCGCTTCGTTTACGAAGAAGAAATTCTTTCAGTGGACGAATATCAGATGCTTGAACAGCATTATCCTGGGATGTTTAGTCCGGAACCGGAGATCGAAAATGACCGCCCCATTATGGTCATTACAGAAATTGACGATGAAATAGCCGAAGAAATTGGCAAACAAGTGGGGGATATTCTCACCGATAACGAATTTGAAGCTTATGAAACGGTTTATCCCGCAAAAATTACCGCTAAGACGGGAGCTGAAGCCGTTAAAATACTGTTGAACAAATTGGATTTGGAAGGCATTATCGTTGAAATTCAAGACGAACTAAAAGATTTGCCAAAATCCAGTGCAAGAGTCATCAAGTTAAGAAAACGCCTTCAAATAGTTAAAAATTTAATCGCGTCCAGTAACAATCCATCTTGGATGATCCTGGATGCCGTTCCGGTAATTCCTCCTGAACTTAGACCCATGATACAGATTGAAGGTGGAAGATTTGCCACAACAGACTTAAATGATTTATATAGACGAGTCATAAACCGAAACAACCGATTGAAGAAATTAATTGACTTGGGAGCACCTGAGGTCATTGTCAGAAATGAAAAGAGAATGCTTCAACAGTCCGTGGACGCCCTGATTTATAATGGTCGTATGTCAAAGGCCATTACCGATAGAGGTGGCAGGCCCTTAAAATCCTTGACGGAGTTGTTAAAGGGTAAAAAGGGACGATTCAGAAGAAATCTTCTTGGAAAACGTGTGGATTACTCAGGGAGAGCCGTTATTGTAGTCGGTCCGGATTTGAAGATTCACGAATGCGGTATTCCAAAGAAAATGGCGCTTGAGTTATTTAAGCCCTTTGTGCTTTCCAGGTTACTTGGAAGTGACAGTACTTCAAAGAGTGCCAAAAAGTTAAAAAAAGCCATCATCGAAAAGGAAATGCCACAAGCTTGGGAAGTATTGGAAGATGTGATCAAGGACCATCCGGTCATGTTGAACCGTGCCCCAACGCTTCATAGAATTTCCATACAGGCTTTCATTCCCAAGTTGGTTGAAGGGAATGCCATCAATCTACATCCATTGGTATGTCCACCCTTTAACGCGGACTTTGACGGGGACCAGATGGCTGTACACGTTCCACTTTCTGCAAAGGCACAAGCCGAAACTAAATGGCTGATGCTTTCCAGATACAACATCATCTCGCCGGCTAACGGACAACCATTGTCCATGCCCGGAAAGGACATTATTTTTGGTGTTTATTATCTGACAATGGTTGGGAAGGGTTACGAAAATATCGATGAAGACGATATCAAAAAGAAATTTTCATGCTATGAAGAAGTTTTAATGGCTTTGGAGCATTCCTATCTTAACGAAAGGAATTATATCCTCCATTTGCATACACCCATTATGTATTTTTACAAAGGCCAAATGATCAAAACCACACCGGGTCGAGTCATTATGAATCGACAATTGCCCGAAGAATTGAAACGTTTTGACCAACCCTTTGGCAAAAAGCAAGTTAAAAAGCTTATTTACGAAGTATTTAAAACATACGGAATCGACAGAACAGCCGATTTATTGGATTATATCAAAGAGCTTGGGTTCCATTACGCAACCGTTTCCGGATTAACCTTTTCAGTTACTGACGTTGAGATTTCTGCTGAAAAAAGCATGATCTTGGAAAAATCGGAGGAAAAAATCGCCGTCATTCGGGATTATTATGATAACGGTTATTTAACTGAAAACGAAAGACATCGTGAAATTATCAGAATATGGGACAAAGCAACAGCTGATATCCAGAAGGCAACGGTTAAGCAAATTGCCAGAAATCCTTATAACCCTGTACAAATGATGATCTCATCTGGAGCCAGAGGTAATGAAGACCAGTTGAAGCAGTTGGCCGGTATGAGAGGATTGATGGCAGGACCTTCCGGAGATATCATTGAAATACCTATTCGTTCAAACTTCCGCGAAGGTTTGAGTGTTTCAGAATTCTTCTTGTCCACCCACGGTGGAAGAAAGGGTGCTGCAGATACCGCATTGAGAACATCAAATGCCGGATACCTGACCAGAAGATTGGTTGACGTTGCTCAGGGAATAGTAGTTACACAGTCAGATTGTGGAACCCACAACGGTCTTGAAGCAACATCTCTCAGAGATGATGATATGATCATTGAAAACCTGGAATCCAATATCTTTGGCCGCGTGTTAAGTAAGCCCGTGTTTGATCCGTTAACGGGAGAAATCCTAACAGACGAGACATCGGGAAGAAAATACGAGAGGGATGTGATGATTCGTGACACTGATGCCGTATTCCTGGCTAATTTCTCCAAAAAGGTTCCAGTATATAAAGAAAGTATCCTGAATTTTGAAAATTCAAAAGGCGAACACCATGAATATGTGGAAGTTCAAGAAAACATCTTTGCCAAAAATGGAGAATTGGTTGTTCAGGCCGGTACCCCGATAAACGGGCATCTTATACAGGAATGTAAAGATAGAGACATCAACGAAATACCAGTTATCGAATATCCTGTTGTCGGCAATTTCTCTAAGGAAAAGATTTTGGCCAAGGATGGAAAAACTACTCTTTTAGTTGAAGAGGAGAAGATAGATCCCGCAACAGCTAGATTGCTCATGGAAAATGATGTTCAGGAAGTGGATGTCCGACCGTCCATCATTATCAGAAGTGTCTTTACTTGTGAATCAGAGAATGGTGTTTGTGCGAAATGCTATGGAATGGATTTATCCAATCACAACATCGTGAACATCGGAGAAGCCGTAGGAGTTGTAGCCGCCCAATCTATTGGAGAACCGGGTACTCAGTTGACGATGAGAACATTCCATACAGGGGGTATTGCATCAACTTCCGATATCACCCAGGGGCTACCAAGGGCTGAAGAGTTGTTTGAAGCCAGGAAAAAACTTAAGGAAACACCTGCTGTCTTTTCCACTGTTCGAGGATTTGTAAAAGACATCAAAAGCGAAGAGCGAAAGACCAAGATATTCATTGAAGATTACGATGGCGGGATCACAGACTTTGAGTTGACAAGTGCTCATAAAACCAGAGTGTCCATAGGAGATAAAGTCCTACCCGGTGGTGCCTTATCAACAGGAGCTATCAGACCAAGGGAACTCATGAGTGAATTAAGTGTCGATGCTACATTCCAATACATGCTTAGGGAGATCAAACGTGTCTATTCCGAACAGGGAGTTGATATTCACAACAAACATATTGAGATCATCATCAGTCAGATGTTGGGAAAAGTAGAAATTGTGGATCCGGGAGATACGGATTACATGATTGGTGATCTAGTATCTGTCAACGAAGTGAAGAGGGAAAATGAACGTCTTCTGAAAAACAACGCCAAGGTAAACGACAATAGAAAGAAAGCCTTGAAAAAGCGCTTGCTGAAACACGTGTTGGTAAAAAGGGATGGAAAGATTGATGAAATTGCCAAACAGGGTGATGAAATCACATCTGAAAACCTAAAAGAATTCATTGATGCAGGGATTAAAGAACTGGAAGCTTTCAGCGAGAATATTGAGGATAAGCTGGTATATCAGATCAACATGAAAAATCCCGTGAAGTACAGAAGAAAGCTTCTGAGAATCACCAAGGCATCTTTGAAGAGAGAAGGTTGGTTGAGTGCGGCATCGTTCCAACAGACCTCTCAAGTGTTGACTGAAAGCGCATTGAAAGCCAGTGTAGATGAGCTTCTCGGCGTAAAAGAAAACGTCATTATCGGACAACTCGTGCCTGCAGGAACAGGAATGGATTGGTATTCAGGTGTTACTTACGAAGAAAATGTTCAAAAAGAAAAACAGGAAAATGTAGGCTGATTTTAGAATAGATGTAACGTGCATTGGGATTTGTATTTGGGTTTTTTATGTGATATAATATCCCGGAATTTTGAGAGAGGATTTTGAGGTGAGAACAATGAAAGCAGCAATACATCCAAAAATGAACAAGATTATTGCAAGATGTGCGTGTGGTGCAGAATATGAAGTATGGACTACACGTGAGGAAATGAAATTAGATGTTTGCAGTAGTTGTCATCCCTTCTTCAAAGGTAAAGGTGATTCAATGATCATCGATACAGAAGGAAGAATCGACAAATTCAGAAGAAAATACGGAGACAAATACTGATTGTAACCATATGGACTATTCAGTGGTTTGAAGAAAATTACTGAGTTAGCATGTAGAGAGTTTTTAAGCTGAGTGGAAGCGTGTCCGAATTGGCTAAGGAGCTGGTCTTGAAAATCAGTGAGGTTATGCCTCATGTGGGTTCGAATCCCACCGCTTCCGCCAGCATTGATAAAAAAAGGGGATTCTATTTATCCCCTTTTTTCTATTAATGAGACGGATTTTTTTTGACAATTTCGATAGCTTCTATTGCCGCTCGTAGGACATCAACTCGCATCTGATTTCTAAAAATATCCAATTTTGCGTAAATTTCTCCTTTTTCAGTCACCACATATTTCGGGGGCAATGAATTTAAAGCGATAGCTTTGATGTCGTATCTGCATCTGTCGCATTTGCACACTCCCAAAGTGGGTACTTCAAATAAATCATCAATTACTTCATCCACAAGTACTTCCGTGAAATTTTCAAAATGAATTTTATTTATCTCTTGCTGATTGGATACGTTTGGCATTTTATACCTCCCGGCCTTATGATGGCCAATAAACTAAATGATGGTTCGAATGGGGTCAATGATGATATTGATTGATGATAGATATTTATCGTTTTCCCTCAAAATATCCTTAACCTTACTGATTATATCATTATCGTTGTCCATTTTCAGTAACATATGGTAACGGTATTTTCCCGATAATTTTTTGATAAAAGCTTCCACAGGACCAAGGATTTGAAAAAGAGAGGTATCATTCTGCTTATTTAATCTTTTTTTAAGTGCTTTGAGTCTTTCAAAACCTTTATCAGGATCAGCATCTTTTGATTCAAACAAGATAATTCGCTTAAATGGTGGGTAATCCCCCTGTTTTCTCTTTTTTATTTCAGAATTGAAAAAGCTTTCAAAGTCATTTTTTTCAGCAAACCTAATGGGATCCTCATCAGGGGAATAACTCTGAAGGATAACCTTTGCTTCTTTTCGGGCTCTTCCAGCCCGTCCTGACATCTGATGAATCAGTGAAAAAGTCCTTTCCGTCGATCTGAAATCAGGAAAATACAACATATGATCTGCATTTAAGATGACAACCAGCTGCACATCTGGAAAATCAAGTCCCTTCGAGATCATTCGTGTTCCCACAACAACATCTACTTGTCGATGCTCGATGATTTTCCATGCCTTTTCCAATTCTTGGGTGTTGGGAGCAATATCCCGGTCAATTCGAATGATCCTCAAATCAGGGAATAACTTCTGTAGTTGTTCTTCAACTCTTTCACTGCCAAAACCCCGTGGAACTAAAGAGTTATTAGAGCATGAAGGACATTGAGAAATAAAAGGTTGAGAGTAGCCGCAATAATGACATCTCAAATTCCCCTCACCTTTGTGATAGGTTAAAGACACATCACAGTTTGGACATTTGATCGTGTAACCGCAAACTCCACAAGTTACATAACTTGCAAATCCCTTTTTGCTGGTTAAAATCATACATTGCCCATCTTTTTTCACCGTTTCTTCGATACCTTTTAAGACTTCATTGGTAAGAAATCCTTTTATGATGGGAATCTTTGAAAGGTTGACATTTGAAATTTCCGGTAATTTTAAACCTTTCGGTCTGTATCTTAGAGTATGGAGTTGCATCTTTCCCGTTGAAGCTTCATAATAAGACTCGATAGACGGTGTTGCGGAACCATAGATAACGGGAATCTTTTTAAGTTCACAGAGTTTTGAGACAACTCTTCTGGCATCATAAATGGGTTTATTTTCGCTTTGCATAAAACTTTCATCATGTTCTTCATCAACAACGATTAGACCTAATCGCTTCAAGGGAAGCCAAACTGAACTTCTTGTTCCCAAAAGGATATCAATGTCTGAATGAACAGCCTGTGCAAAGACCTTTCGACGCATGCTTTTAGTCAGATTACTGTGATATACGGCGAAAGTCTTTCCCGGAAATCGGGCCTTTGTCCGTTTAATGAGCTGAGGTGTCAAGGATATTTCAGGTAACATGAAGAGGACTTGTTGATTTTGGGACAATATCTCCTCCATAATTTCAAAATAAACTTCAGTCTTCCCGCTGCCAGTGATACCATATAAAAGATGTTCTAGTATCCCCTTATCATAAGCTTTTAGAAAATCAACAACGATCTTTTTCTGCTCTGAACTTAAAATTACTTTCTGAGGAACAGCTAATTCCAAGCTACTTACTTCATATTCCTCAACGCTCAGAACATTATTTTTAATGAGTGTTTGAACAGGGGTAATGGTTTTTAACTCTAATGAGTGAATGATTTCCTGCAAATCAGCATCAGGAAAAAAAAGTAGGTATTGAACGATATCCATTCCCTGCTGAGAAAGTCGTTGATTACTTAAAGAACTCAAATTGCCATTCACAATAAATCTTTTCTTTTTTAAACCGTTTTTTGTTAATGATCCATTATTTTTGTCAACCGTTGTCCTGCTTTTTCCATTTATAGTAAGTTTACTGATAGGCGAACTTCCCAATGCTTTATATATCAAGTCAAACACCTTGCCTGGGGGAGAAAGGTAAAAGTCAACGGTCCAAACGATCAAATTAAAATAATCCTCATCTATTAAGGGGATTTCGTCAACGATGTGGTCAATTTCTTTTATTTGGATATCATACGGGCAAGCTTCTTTAGGGATTTGTTTAACAATATAAGCAAGTTGCTTCTTTTTTCTGCCAAAATTGACAATAACCCTCGATCCAGGCTTCAACTCCAATTCGGAGGAATATGTAAAATAAGCCTTTAGAGGGTTATTGGAAATTGCTGTTTGATAATAAAACAAAGGTTAAACCACCATCAATCTGTTTTTGATCTTAACTTTTCATAACAGTCCATGCAAACCGCTACGTATTTTTCCATACCACCCACATCAATTTCCGATTCATTTCCACTAAGCTTATAAGATATGATGCCTTTATACTCTCCACACTCATGACAGACTGCCTTTTTTTTAATCACTTTGTCAGCCAGTCCCATGAGCTTAACGGTGGTCATGAAGGGGTTTTCTTTAAAACTCATATCCAATCCGGCACAAATAATATCCTTTCCCATTTTTCTCAAGTGTTTTGCCACTTCACTTAAACCCTCATCAAAGAATTGTACTTCATCGAAAAAAATGGCCTTTTCGTTACTGATGTATTCAAAGGCTTTTTGAGAATGCTCCAAGGGAACGGCTTGTTCACACATACCTGAATGGGATCTGATTTCCTTTACCCCAAATCGATTATCGATGACGGGTTTAAAAATCTTATAAGGCTTATTACCCAACTTATAAATCTCTACGTAAGTTAATAGTTCAGTAGTTTTCCCCGAATACATGGGACCCACAATAACCGTAATTTGACCCGTGTTATTAGTGGGTGTCATTTTGTTTTTTCCATTTGGGTTCCACCCATTAGTAATTGAAAGACCTGATGATTTTCATCTACTTTCAACATTCCCGACTGCCCGTTATAGCTGAAAAAAACATTGGTGTCTTCTTCTGTTTGAGTGGTTTTTTGAATTTCCAGAGGCAAAATTTCAGTGAAGTTCTTGAGTAAAAGCTGTGGGATAAATACGTTAATGGCTTCATAGCCGTTCTCATGATAAAGATTGTAAACCAATTGCCAAGACCAGGCCAAATTATTATCCAGAATCAGTAAAGGTCCTTCGATTGGGATATCTTTACCGACGTTGTTTATTGTATAGGTGAGAATGTCATCGTTTAAGGTGCAATGAATGACGGTTTCACTGTTGTTGTATAACACGCTTAACTGATAATCAACTATCAAATTGTCTTTGATTTGTCCCTTTGTTTGATAAACCGCATGTTGCATTTGAAAGTGTAAATCCGTTGTGGATTCAAAATTTACCACATCCGTTGAGACTTGTTTGAAAGATGCGGTTTCGGTTGCGGCTTCTTGATTTAAAAGTTTAAACATGTACTCCCCGTTTTGCATACCAAAAATTAATAAAGAAAATAAGACCAGTGTAATTGTTAGAACGACTTGTTTTTTCATTACTAAATCACCTCTGTTTTTTTTAACCTGACTGCTATTGTGAACCAGTCGCCTTCTGATAGTTTTTTTATAACAGTGAAACCACTGTTTTCAACAAGTTCTTTAAAAGGTTCATATTGCTTAAGGATAAGACCTGAAAAAATCAATGTGGTTTTTCTGTGAATCAGTCGCTTCAAATCTTTGCCTTTATCTACAAACAAACGTTTAAGAATATCGTACAGAATATTGGCACAAATGATATCATATGTGTCATGAACTTCCTCCAATAAATCGGATGTCATGACTTTGACGGAAGAACTGACTGAATTTATTCGTATGTTTTCACGAGTCGCTTCTACGGCAAAAGACTCCAGGTCAACTGCAGTTACCAAGCATCCCGATTTTGCGCCCATGATGGTAAGAATACCGGAGCCACATCCCAAGTCCAGCATGTGATCTCCCTTATTTCCATATTCTTGAAGTAATTCAGCAGTCAAGCGTGTTGTTTCATGATAACCAGTACCAAATGCCATTCCCGGTGTGATTTTTATGATTTGGATTTCATCCTTATTGTTGATGGCTGGATCCACAAGAAATTTTCCCGTCAGCCAGATAGGTTTCAGAGATTGCTTCCACTTTTCAAACCAATCTTCCTGATTTTGATAGTTTATTGAAAAATTTTGTAATTCGGGATACCGTTGATGAAGGTGGGTAAAAATATCCTTTTCATCTGTTTCTTCAGATAGGTATATGTCCAATTCATAATAGCCCTTGTTGTCGATGTAATCTTGTATCGCATAATTCGTTTGTTGAAAGAAGAGGTAGTCTTCTTCTATTCTATTGATGATTTCTTCGTTCTTGAAACGTGCAGAGATAACTTTAACCCTCATTATTAACCTCTTTAAGCAAGGGAGAATCAGGAAGTTGAATCATCAACTTTTCATCATAATCCAGGAAAAAATTAATCTCGGTGGACAGTTTGAACAACAAATAATACCAATAAATTCCAAGGGTTAAAACTGAAAAGATGAAAAACATGATGATGTTCCGATAGGGGATGATGTATTCTAAGCCTTCGTGATATTTCTCCTTTAAATAAAAAGAATAAAATTGGCTTTTGATTCTTAACAATTCGTTTGATACCTTAAATATTTGTGATAGATAATAAGCCAAAAACACAAAAGCAAAAAGAGAAAAAAGCATGGCGGTATTGTTGAAAATGGTCCCAAGAATGGACATAACGACATATCCAAAAAAGGCCCAGAGTTGAATCCAAAGGGTGTTTACTTTATCGGACATCCATTGGAAATCGTATAAAATTTCCTGATCGGTTGTTTTGTTCATCATATCAGAAAGGAGTTTGTTGGTTTCATAGATATTCCGATTCAAAACCTTTGCCCATTGATAATTACATAGGCTCTGGAAAAGAAAGGAAAGCAGAGATACGATGAAGCCGATCAAACCGGCAATAGTAAAAAAATAAGGGGTTTGTTCGGTTGTCTGATTATAAAACGTTGAGGTTTCGGAAATGGTTAATTCTCCGTTGTTAATCGATTGAAAATATTCATTGGTGAGTGCAATTCCCTCATATACGGCGAAAATAACCGAGAATAGTCCAAAGGCAATTGCCAGATAGGCGAAGAATATATTGACCCTTTTTGGCTCTAAAAAATCATACATAGAATCCCCCCTGGATTTTCAATAATTATAGCATATTCATTAGGACATCATTCCCGTCTATATTAAAAGCGTGATTCATCGCGTGATATAATAACAAAAATAAAGGAGGATAACCTATGGAAAAAATAGAATATTTAATTATCGGAAATGGAATAACAGGACTTTCAGCAGCACAAGAGATAAGAAAACAAGATGGGAAGGGTAGAATCCTGAATATTTCACAAGAGGACATGCCAACTTATTACAGGGTGAAACTATCTCACTATATCAGTAAGTCATTTGAAAGAGATTCGCTATTAGTCCATGATTGGAAATGGTATGAAGAACGACAAATTGAATTGTTGCTTTCCAATATGGTTTGGAAATGCCCACAACCGTTTTTCAGATCAACGATTGGAGGATCTTTTCCACAGGGAAGATTTCAGGAGAGCTTTCCCATATTGAATCCAATGTAGAAGATGGAAGATTGAAGCTGTTTTTTGACAAAGGTCGCCTTCAAGGTGGCATTCTCTTGAATAACAACAAATGGATGCCTACGCTGAAAAAAGTAGTGAAAAACGAACCAGATTGCGCTCAATGGTTGGATAAGCAAATAAAGGCATCTGATCTTTTGGAAGTGTTGAAAGAGAGTGTTTGATGAAAATGGAAATAAAAGAGAATAAAGAAAATCTTCTATGTGTAATGGATGCAATTATTACAAAATAGGGAAATCAAACGAAAAGAGCTGGTATAATTGCTTTCAAGATTAATCAGAATGGCGTTAAGCCTGTTTACTATTAACCGATGGAATACAACGCCTCATATTGAACTCATTACCGAAGCCAGTAATTCAGGTTTTTCATTGCATGTAGCTTTGTTGTTGGCTTATGTTAGTGGTCAACAGGTTGACTATGAAAAACTGATTAAGCGTATCGTTTTAAAAGACCTGCCAAAGGCTATCCTTTCGGATATTTCTCTGCAAACCAAAAACTATATCAAGGATACTTCACTGGAACTATGGAATAAAACCTTTAAAAGTGCCATGGAAGAAGTATTGAGAGAAGTTCCCGAGGATTGGCGAGAGGACTTTAAATATAAGATTGTAAGGGCAAAAGACGATTCAGTTGAAGGGCTTATCATCGACTTTTCTGATACATATGCCGCTTATTCAGAATGTGAAGTTAACGCCAGGGTTTATCCTGAATATTACAAAAAGCCTTTACAGGAGTTGCGAGAAAAACTCAACAGTTATAAAGCGCATAATTTTATAGCTGCTCTTTTGGATCGTAGTGAATACAAGGATTATTTGTTGAAAGTACGAACACTTATAAATGCCGTCAGGTGGAATCAGACCAACAGGAATATTAAAACTACCGTAGCCGGGCATACTTTTTTCGTGACGTTTATTTCAACCCTTCTCTCCTATATATCGGAAACATTGAATGGAACATGCAAAGACTCCAGTGAATTGTTGTTAAAATCAGCTTATCATGATGTACCTGAGGCCATGACAGGGGATATTATTTCCCCTACCAAGCGGAGAATTCCCGGGTTTGAGGCAACCATTACCAAAGTTGAAGAACAAATGGTGGAAGAATTTTTACTGAGTTTGATTCAAGGTAAAGGAAAAGAACAGTTAAAAGGATATATGCTGCACCCCTTTGAGGGTGAAACGGGAAGTTTAGTCAGAGCTTCGGATTTGTTGGGAAGTATGTTTGAATGTCAAATGGAGATGATGAGTGGGAACGCCAACCCTTTGTTTAAAAAGGCGTACCGTGAGATTAATTTTGAAATTAAAAACATGAACCTGAGTGAAGTGGATTATCTTTTAAAATGGGGTGTGGATTCGGAATATGCCCAATTTTAAGGTGCATGTAATCTCAGGGATTTTTGTTTTTCCGTTAACAATTCCCTTATTGAACCTTATTCGTAGTGTTTTCCAATTGGTAGAAATCACTGACAGAATTTTGATTCTCTCCTTTATCTTTTTTGCTTTAGGATCTGATGCTCCGGATTTGGATCATAAAAACGCCTATATGCACAGAGTGGCAAAAGTAATCATTTGGATGATAGCTGCGGTTTACCTCTATTATTTGTTGAAGGAAAGAATACCTCTCTGGTTTCCACTTTTGAAGCTGTTACAAAACGAAATCATCATCTTTTACATATCCATTCTGACCGCCTTGTTGTTTTCAACCTTTTTGTCTGCCATCACCCCTCCTCACAGAGGTCCATTTCATTCTTTTATTGCGCCAATCATATTCGGATTGATTGTTGGTATTCTCTTTTATCTGCTGGAAATTAAAAACACCAGTCCTCATGTTGCCATTTCCAATGCGATTTACATCGGTATATCATCTTTACTGGGATATGCACTGCATTTGATAATGGACTATATACAATCATTTCGTAACAAACACTAAACATCTTGACGTGAATTAATATATATGATATCATTAATTAATATGTTTTCCATGTTTTTCTAATTCAAAATAAGGAGGTTTTATTAATGAAAAAGTTGTTATTAGTAACTGCTTTGGTGTTGTTGGTTTCATTTACGGTGTTTTCAGCTGAAGCGGGTAAACTGACAGTATGGTGTTCCGAAAAGCAGGTGGAAATACTTCAGGAGCTGGGAAATGACTTTGAAAGTATGTACGGTATTCCAGTAGATGTTCAGGAAATGGCTTTTGATCAAATCAAAACGAAGTTTTTACAGGCAGCACCTGTGGGTGAAGGTCCGGATATCATTATCACCGCTCACGACCAGATTGGAGAACTTGTAGTCAGTGGTTTATTGCTGCCATTGGATTTTTTAACTCTATCGGATAGAAAAATGTTCACAGAAACAGCTATCAATGCTTTTGAATATAACGGAAAGCTTTATGGTCTTCCATATGGTGTTGAAGCTATCGCTATGTTCTACAACAAGGATTACTTGGAAGAAGCACCTGAGACTTTTGAAGAACTTGCAGAGATGGCAGCTGAATACACAGACGATGAATTCAGGGGCTTTGTATACAATGCACCTGATTTCTATTTCTCCGCACCATTACTATTCTCTAACGGCGGATATGTCTTTAAGCAGACAGAAGAAGGACTGGATCCTAATGATATTGGTTTAAGCAACGAAGGTGCTGTAAAAGGAGCCGAATTTCTTAAGAGTTTATATGACATGGGTGTCATGAAACCGGGAGACAACTATCAGATTGCAGACGGACTTTTCAAAGATGGCATGGCCATGGCAATCATCAACGGGCCATGGGCAATCGAAGGCTATAAACAAGCCGGAATTGATTACGGCATCGCACCAATCCCGAGTATTGACGGGAATCCTTGCAAACCGTTCACAGGCGTACAGGGTTTTCTGATTAATTCACAATCACCAAATACACTCTTTGCCATTGATTTCCTGGCAAACTTCCTCAACACAAAAGATGTTATGTACAGACTGTTCCAGGCTGATCCAAGACCACCTGCAAGAGTTGATGTTGCAGAAATGGTTCAGGACAATGAAGATGTTTATTCGTTCTTCCAGAGTGCACAAAAAGGTATTCCTATGCCAAATATTCCTGCAATGGCAGCAGTATGGGGAGCGATGGCGGATGCATTGAATCAGATTGTCAATAATGAACTGGAACCCAAGGAAGCCTTAGATCAGGCAGTAGCGAAAATAGAAGCAGCACTTAACGAATAAACAGTGATTTGAATCAGTAGGGATGAATGGTTCGGTGATTACCGATTAACCATCCATCCCTTTTATTTTTTCTATAGAGAAGGTGATCACATTGAAGATCTTGGGAAAAGTACTCTTATGGTTTGCTTTAGCCATACTGAATGCCTTTTTAACCTGGGCTGCCATTGTTCTTTTTACAAACGATTCTGTAGAACTTGGGATTATCATGATCATCATCATTTTCTTCATCGATTTTGCCGTCATCAACCCAAAAGGTTATCCATATCGTTATACGATTCCTGCCTTAAGTCTTTTGCTTATATTGACTGTATATCCAATCTTTTACACCTTGAAAATTGCCTTTACGAATTATGGAACGGGACATCTGTTTACCAGAAATCAGGTTGTCGAACAGCTTTTAAACACCTATGTAACTGATGAGGATTCAACACCATATTCGTACAAGGTATATGTTCATATGGAAGATTTTGCCCCTACTGAGAATTTTATTCTGGTTTTTACAGATGGCAAGAAAAAGTTTCTTGCAGAGAAACCACAAGTTATCTCAGTTGACAGTGATGGGAATACCGTTAGAAGTGTTGCTGAATATAGAGAGATTGACAAGGAAATGGTGGTCATTGGAGACAATCAATACGAAATCGTTTATTCACTCAAAGACGAAGATCAAATCATGGCAGTGGAGAGTACCATAAACGGTCAGCAACTTACCTATCAATACTTTTTCTCATTTGATGACCCGAATACAATATCCAATCAAAGGACATTTATGAGTAATTTCTATCTTAAATATTTGGACAGTGTAGAATTGACCCATCCTGAAAGGTCTCTGGTGCGTTTTGGTAATGTCTACGGTTTCCGTAAGTTGGTGGATGCCAGGAAAAAGTACACAATAGATAAAGAAATGTTTGAAGAAAATGGGCGGATTATTGAGCGCACCGTATTGGTTAATACCTCAACCGGGATTCAACTGCAGGAATCAGACGGTACATTTTATGAAATAACCCCGCAAGGGCAACGAATTGGTGTGGGAGGGTATAGAGGATATGTAGGTTTGAGAAACTTTGAAAAGATGTTTACCGATTCAAGGTTTACAGGGCCGTTTATTAAAATTCTAATCTGGACCTTTGCCTGGGCTATCTTAAGTGTTGCCTTTTCATTTATTTTTGGATTGGGTTTTGCCTTGATGTTAAACGATTCAAAATTCAAGGGGAGAAATCTTTACAGAACACTCCTTCTGATCCCTTGGGCGGTACCCGCATTTATTTCTGTATTGGTTTGGAGAAACGGTTTTTTCAACGAGACCTACGGAATATTGAACAAAATTGTGTTAGGGCAGTGGTTTGGTATAGAAGCGGTGAGATGGCTGGGAGATGCCTTTATGGCAAAGGTCTCGGTACTCATCGTCAACGTTTGGTTGGGGTTTCCCTATATGATGATGGTGTGTCTTGGCGCATTGCAATCTATACCCGGTAATCTTTACGAAGCCGCATCCATTGACGGTGCGACAAGAATCAGGAAATTTTCGGGTATTACCATGCCGTTGCTCATGACATCTGTGGCCCCGCTTCTGATTGGGGCATTTGCCTTTAACTTCAACAACTTCACGAATATCTATCTGCTGACACGAGGCGGACCGGCCATGTCAGATTCACTTACGAATGCCGGATCAACGGATATTCTCATATCCTATACCTATAAACTGGCCTTTCAGGGAGAACGGGGCCAGGATTTTGGCTATGCATCAGCCATTGCCCTCTTTATATTCCTGATCGTTGCTGGTATCAGTTTCTTCCAATTTAAATTTGCAGGCACCTTTGAGGAGGTGAACAAAGGATGAGGTTAATCAAACATATTGTTCTTATTGTATTAATTGTACTGATCTTGTTCCCCATGTTCTGGATAGCAGCCACTTCTATCAGAAGGGATAACGCAGCCTTTTCCACCAAATTGCTAAGTACACGATATACATTCCAGTATTATAAAGACTTGTTATTCAACAGAAAAAATATCCCCCAGCAAATTTCTGAGATGAAAAAGATTACCAATCTTTCAAGTGAATATTCCGGGATGAGCAAAGAAGAACTCCTTGAAAATCTTAACAGAACTGAACGTGAATTGAAACGTCAAATGGCGCTCAGTAAAGAACAGATAGCCAAGTCTGAGGCGTATGTGGATGAAGTGGTTCATTATGCCAGATCCCAAACAGATGAGTTTTACCGACGATTTAACGCCTTAAAGAATGAAGAAAGGAATTTTTTCCAAGGAGAATTGGATCAAATCGTTAATCGTTCTGATTTGTTGAGTGCAGCATTAAATTTGGAACTCATTGAAAGTTTGGAAGAAGCCCCTGAAAGAGAAAAGGAATCCTATTTGGACATTATCAAAGAACAAACACCTGAGTTTGTTGAAACGTACAAAGGAATTAACGCTTCGATGGATAATCACAAAGACTTCATTCAAAGCGAATATGAAACTTGGCATCAACAGATACAAACAGATTTGAACGATGACATTGAAAAAGAACTTGAAGAAATCCATCAACGTTTCCTCAACCTGCTCACTCCTCGTGCTTTCTCTTATTCAAAATGGAACAGGGAGATCAACTTAAGAGGATATCGCGGTATTAGTAATGATCTGGAAACGGTTTTACCCCAAGAGGAATTCGAGAAATGGAGCCAGTTAACTGATTTATTTAAAGCTACGGCTCAAGAAATTGATGAAGCTGTTAGTGAGTATGAAACGAAAAAAACCGAAATAACCACTCAACTTTCTGGAAGATTAAATCAAGACAACACAGCTGTAGCTGAGTATCTGGAAGTAGAATCTCAGAGAAAGTCAGTGTATGATACAGTCGTAAGGCTGGAAAACAGTATACAAAAAACACAACAGGAAATGATGGATATTGAAGAGAGGCTTAAAATATTGGACCAAAAGCTCCAGGCGTCTCTCTATGAGATAAATGAGTTGAAAGAACTCTTTGCTTTAGAATTGGAAAAGGAAATAATCAACGGAGTCTCTTCCGCGCCTTCGGTAGAAACTATCATGGTCCAACTGGAATCGTTATCACAAATGATTCAAGATATGGGTGATATTAAAGTTGCTGATACAAACCTTTATGAAATGAAAACAACCATTAACTGGTTCGTATCTAATGGGCAAGAGATAGTTGAAATATCTGAAACGCCTTTGATTGACAACGGAATGAGTATTCTAAGAAACAGTATCAATCCAATCAGTAAAGACTTGGAAGATTTTTCTTCCATTCTGGAAAGATACAGAGAATTTGAAAAAGAACTGGATTTAGAACAGGAAGACTTAAAAACCGAGAGGGAATTTCTTAAAGGAAAAAGAAATCAGGTGGAAGAACTTGGACAAGACTATGAAAAAGCCCTGACAAGAGAAAGGGAAATTGAAAAGGCAAAAAGCATTATTGCTCTCTTAAGCCTCTTGGAAGGAATAGAAGATTATGAAGGGCTCACTCAATATCATACAATGTTGTCAAATTTCAGCAGTCAGTATGGGATGATTGAAAACCCACTTAAGGTATTAT
>JAYEGQ010000018.1:0-5652 GCA_034659095.1 Thermotogota bacterium | reverse complement strand
TCTCCATGAAAAGATGGAGAAATGCGAGATGTACGACCATCCACCAAGCCATACCGAACAAATGGTTTGATGAGAAAGGCTTGATTGATCTTGGAACATATAAAACCGGGATTCTGTCACACTATTACGAGTGATACTATTGACCAAGAGCCGTATACGAGGCCCGTATGTACGGTTCTGTGAGAGGGATAATGACTGGGGGATACCTTGGTCATTACCCTACTCGATCGGGTGTGGTTTTTTCCTTAAATTAAAGATTTTTTTGTTTTATTTCATTGTAAATCTTTAATTGTCTTTCCAGGACTTTTTTTTCGTCGAAGTTTTCTATGATATGTCTTCGAATCGTTTCATCCGGAGGGGAGAATTTGTTTAATGTCTTTTCGATTGCGGTAGCAAGTTGTTCAGGGTTTTTTAGGGGAACAATATATCCTGTTTTTCCTTCTATGATTTCTTCTCTGAGTCCTCTGATGTTTGTTCCAACAACCGGTACGCCCATGCTCATGGCTTCCAGTGAGGATACGGGCATGCCCTCTCTGTGGGAGGGGAGAACGAATGTGTCTGTTATGCTTAAGCAATTGGCAATGTCTTTTCTGTATCCTGTGAAGATGATGTCTTTTTCCAATCCGTTTCTTTGGATAGTTTGTTTGATGATGTCTTTTGTTTTTTTGTCTCGGTCACTTTGTAGGGTTTCTCCGATCATTAAGAGCTTTATATCATTTCTTTCTTTTTTTAACATGGAAAAGGCGTCTATGAGTTCGATGATGCCTTTTTCAGCTACAAGTCTTCCGATGAATGTGATGATTTTGTTTGTTTGGTTGAGATTCAGTTCTTTTTTGAGCGTTTGTTTGTCTTTGTTGCTGAACAGTGAGGGGTTAAATTTCGTGGTGGTGTTGATTCCTACGCTGTTGATGTTGATGATTTTGTCTTTTTTGATGAAGTTGTTGGAAAGTGCAAAATCCA
Source organism: Thermotogota bacterium (assembly GCA_034659095.1). GTDB lineage: Bacteria > Thermotogota > Thermotogae > MWEM01 > MWEM01 > JASUTC01. The sequence continues at coordinate 4,692 of JAYEGQ010000018.1, read as the reverse complement.
TATCTTCCTGGTTGACAGTGAAGATGTAGTCGGTATTTTTTTGAGCGGCGTTTTTTTCCAGCCAGGTGAAGAGTTTTTTCTTCAGTGGTTGCATATTTTCGTGGAAGTAAAAGCCGTGGCAGGTGTAGATGATATGTGGAACTTTTGCCTTTGTTGCCGCTTTTCTTGCCAGCAATGAGGCGACGGGGGTGTGAGTATGAACAACGTCGGGTTTGAGTGTTTGAAATTGTTTGATGAGTGTTTGATAGGCTTTGTATAATTTTACCGGTGAAAGGGTTCTTGGTATGGGGGCTTGATAGACTTTGACGTTGTATTTTTTTAGGATTTCGTTTTGTATGAGGTCTTCGATGCTATCGGATGTGATGACGATGAGTTGGTGGCCTTTTTCTGAGAGTTTTTCTATTAGGGGGAGAAGAAAGGCTTTTACTGTGGTAGATACGGCGGTTATTTGTATGATTTTCATTTTCACGCTCCGGAGATTTTAGTTTGGCGGGAGGGCACGTGGGCTCTCCCCTACGGTTTGTTCTTAGCGGTTAGTATGAATGAATTTTTGAATCGTTTTTTCATTTTTGATTATATCATTGATTTTAGGGCTCCACTGCAAAAGACTTTATGGAGCTTCAAAAGTGTTTACTTGCAAAAAGGGTAGCGGGGAGATTATGCTTTGGGCTTTTTCTCAAAATCTGTTTGAAATATCATATAATGATGTTTTTACTGGGGGACACGTCGGTCTGCCCCTACATAATATTAAATGAGTTTTCAGGTCTTTGTAGGGGCTCTCCTTATGGGTGCCTTTGAAAGGTTAGGATCGTTTGTTTATGGGAGATTATGGTATAATTTCATATAACTGTGAAGGTTTGGTGATAGCTATGAAAAGGCTACCGACTGGGATTAGTGATTTTGAGGAATTAGTCAAAAATGATTATTATTATGTGGATACGACGAAGATGATAGCGGATGTCTATAGAGATGCTGCTAAAATCATTTTGCTAACTCGACCCAGGCGTTTTGGGAAGACTCTTAATATGAGTATGTTGTCTTATTTTTTTGATAATCGAAAGAAGACTTCTCAGTTGTTTGAGGGGCTGGATGTTGCTGAGGATGTTGAGGTGATGAGGGCTTTAAATACTTATCCTGCGATTTTTATTACGTTTAAGGATATTAAGGATCGGTATTGGGAAACTGCTGAGATGAAGCTTAAGAATCTAATATCCAAAATGTACAATGATTTTTATGCCTCTATCAGATCTTCATTAAAACCTGGCATTGAAGTTAAGACTTATGAAAGTATTATTAACAAGGAATCGCATATTGCTGATTATCAGGATTCTCTTAAGAATCTGACAGAATATCTGTACAGGGCGTATCAAAAACCAGTCATGTTGATTATCGACGAATACGATGTGCCGATACAAAGTTGGTGGAGTTATGGGTATTACGATGATGTGATTGACTTTATGAGAGGGTTGCTTTCGGGGGCACTTAAGGATAATTCTTTTTTGTTTAAAGGGGTTTTGACAGGGATATAGGTAGCCTGGGATTCAGCTAATCAAAGCGAATCCCTCGGAATTTCAAGAGGCGAAATTCCACTTCCAAGTATTTTCAGCGGTTTGAATAATCTGAAAGTTTACACTGTTTTAGATGATAGGTATTCTCAGTATTTTGGTTTTACCCAGGAAGAAGTTGACAAACTCGTGGATTCGCTTGGCTACGATAACAATGACGCACTTAAAGATGATTTGAAATCCTGGTATAACGGTTATAAGTTTGGGAGTAGAACGATTTACAATCCCTGGTCTGTGATTAATTACCTTTTTGACAGAGAGCTTCAGCCTTATTGGGTCAACACTTCTTCCAATAATCTCATTCAGGAAACTATTACAATAAATATGAAAGAAAAAGAAAGATTCCGGGGGGATATTGAAAACCTTATTACCGGTGATTCTATCAAAAAAGCCATTGATGATTCATCTGCTTTGAGGGAATTGAGAACAAAACCAAATGCCATCTGGGCCCTGTTTTTGTTTAGTGGTTATTTAAAGCCCGAAACGAAAGCTTTAAAAGCTGGTAAATATGAGTGTATGTTGAAAATCCCTAATGAAGAAGTGATGGTGTTTTTTAAGGATACGGTTTTGGAATGGTTAAGTGTTCAAGATCCGGATATTTTTTATGATCTGTCGGAGTCTTTGACCAACGGAGATGGAGAGGATTTCTGTGAGGACCTCAAGGAATTTGTCAAGGGGACTCTTAGTTACTATGACATTAAAAGTGAGCCTGAGAATACGTATCATATGATTTTGTTAGGCATGTTTGCCCATTTGACTGGTGGGTATTGGATACTTTCGAACAGGGAGTCAGGAAAAGGAAGATTCGATATTTTGTTAAAGGCCAAGAACAAGGAAGATTACAGTGCTGTAATTGAGATTAAGGCTAAGGGGACTCAAAGGGCTGCAGAAGATGGGATGGAGCAAATTGAGGATAAAGCGTATGTGCAAGAATTGATTTCTGAGTGGTATACGAGGATTTTGAAGATTTCACTCGCTGTGGATGGGAAGGATATTGAGGCGATGGTTGAGAAGAGTTAGGGTTTCCCCTACGAAGATAATTTGAGAATCTCCTTGCTTTTACCTTGTTTTTTTGATTTAATCGCTATTATTAAGAAAAGAAATAATCCGCTTTGAAAACTCCAGAAAATCTTTGAGTTCTTTTTCGATAATGGATTTTAATATGTCCAGGTTGATTGTTTGGTATTCATGAATAGCGATGTTTCTAAAGCCTACGATTGCTGACATTTTTTTGTAAGTTTTTTGATCAATGACTTGATTTTTGAATAAGAATTCAAATGCTTCCCAGCTGTTTTTTGAGATGCCGTATTTTTGTTGTGTACAAATGTACATTGCGAGATCTATTGCTTGTTGACAGGCTCTTTGAAGGTTTGAAACAATGGCATCCTGGTACAAATAATCATGTATGCTTCCCTTTTTGTATAAGTCATTGATTCTATTGACGCATCTTTCTATGGATTCGATTTTATTTAAAATGACTGTATTCAAAAGACCCTCCCTGTTTTATAGATGTTTTCAAGGACAATTGCCCTATCTTCTTCAAGTGTCAAGTATTCTGATAGAATTTTCATTTCAAATTCGTCTTTGAAGATTTGATCTTTCGTGTATATGAGTTTCCCGTTTGCGATAATCTCTGTGGCGAAGTCGGGATTGGCCGTTTTGATATTAATAAGGTCAAGGTCTCTTTTGAGGATGAACTCAATTTCGGGTTTTATCTCAAAGAGTCCTGTTTTGAAGCATCATCAGATGTTCGTTCAGAGCCACCTGATCTTTGGCCGCCTTTTCGGGGTTGTAAAACACTAACAGATACGCCCGTCTTTTTTCTTTCAAAACATCGCCCTTATAGGGCCTCTCTTGTTCATAGTCCCACTCAAAGGGACGACAAATGCCGTTTGTGTTAAATTGTCCCTGTAGATGCGTCCAGAGTTTCAGATTCTCCCGGTCTTCATCCAAGATCGTTTTCACGTATGTCAGATTGAGCTTTGTCCCAACGATAAATTTCTTGCGATGCTGGTATAAGGCGTTAATGTTCTTTTTGGAGTAAAACCCCCGGTCCAGAACGAGTTTGACCTTTTTATAGCCCATTACATCAAATTCTTCCATCAGTTCTCGAATCGTGGATACGTCGGTAATATTACCGGGGAGCTTGCGATAATAAAAGGGCAATCCGGATTCTTCTCCGAATAACAAAGCCAGGTTCAATTGCGGAAGATGATCGTGCTCTTTGTTTTTTCCCAGCTTGACCTGTTTGAGCACTTCTGAATAACTGGAGATGGAGGTGGTATCAAGGGCCCAATATTCCTTTTCCAAACGTCGTTTTCCCTGTTTCTGGAAGAACATCATCCGGCTGGCCTCATCGATGGATTGAAACAGATCAGTGCTTCTTTGAGAAGGAAGGTCTTGCCCATAGGGATGCCTATGTGTTTTCTGCCAATGGGGAAATCGACCTAAGGGGTTGTCCTCTTCGAGAATCAGGTAATAAGCAATGGAGAGTATTTGTTTGTACACCTCAGGAAAACAGGTCTTTAAATCCGTTCTGATACCCAGTATATCCCCAATCTGATCAAACAAATAGGTGGCTCCGTAAAAGCTCCGTTTGATGGTTGTAATCGGCAGGGGCCCTTTCTTGGCCGGTGTCACCATTACCGAATCACTTTTTTTCTTATACGCTCTTGTTGGGACAATCTCTCCCGTTTCTGGATCTAATTTCCCAATGAGTTTGCGTTTGGCCTGTGATTGTTGTTTGTCCTTATCCCAATGGGCTTTATTTTCATAGGCGTACGTGATACCGGTTTGTTTGTTTTTCTGATAAATAATCCCCATGCTTTCATCTCCTCGTTATATATTATAATATATAACGATGTAAAAGTCAAGGCCTTTTCTTCTGTGTTTGTTATTTTATCGTGGCTTCATGGTGTCTTTATCGTTACACTTTACGGGAATCCAGGATGTATCTGTAAAATTTATGATGTTTTTTTCCCTCCATGTATACAAAACCAAGTTTCTTTAGCTTGCATATAATGAACTTACTGTGCCTTGCGGTCAATGACATAAACCTCCCAGGTTCGGAATTTGTCCCGAACTTCCCGGACGTGTTTCGCTTTTGAATTCGGGATTGATACAAGCT
>JAYEGQ010000017.1:0-26874 GCA_034659095.1 Thermotogota bacterium | reverse complement strand
CCCGTCACTCTTGAGCTGGCTGAGAAATTCAGATATAAAGGCGATAACACTTTGCGTTTCAGCCTCAAATTTCGGAAGTGATTCATAAACGGAACTACTCAAGCTCTCACTGTCCGCTATGCTTTCTTGAATTTTTGCTTTGATCTCCTTAATCTCATTCATATACTGTTTTTCCAAATCAATCCCCGATTCCTTTTTTGATTTATGTTGAAAAGAGGTTATACCATGGTTCCACTGCAAAAACCCAAAAGCTTAACCCCCTCCACCCTCTTCGAGGGCACCCCCCCCCAAGGGGGGAATTAAAAACAAAAGCTTTGTAAGCGTCTTTATTAGACCTGTAGGGGAGCACCGGTGTGTGTTCCCGCATAACAATAGCGGAGACGTTTTTTTGGGCAATCAATAGAAAATAATAGTTTTTGCAGGGGAATCATTATATTATTCACTATTATCTTATATATGGTAACTACAAGATTTCTTTATCTATAAATTTGGCCTTGAACAATTACAACATCTTTTTAATCAAAAAATGGAGGCTGTTCGCTTTTTATTATGTAAAAATTTTAAAGAGAATCAAAAATAAAAAAAACGGGATTTCTCCCGCTTTTCACAAATGCTTTTGCCGCATTTTAAAACAAAAGTTACTCCCTGTCTTTCTTAAAAGGGTTTGAAAATGACTCCCTTTTCTTGAAGTCTTGATTTTATAATTTGTGTAGCCTCTCTGATATCGTTAAATTCGGTGATATGCAATTCCGGTTTGAGATCCGTACTTATATCAGAACCAACCCAGACCGTTTCGATCAATTCTTCATCTACGATGGCTTTGATGGTCTCTACATCTGCCTCTAACAACTCCACAGCCGTAATGATCAATATGGTTCCCGAATCCAGCATAATGTGAGCCACCTCTGCCATTCTTCGTAAATGTTCTTTTCGATGGGTATCCTTTCCCTCTTCTTTAATATCTGCATCCACACCATAGAGGATGTTTCCAATCCCCAGATAGTATACAAACTTGCCACCGTCAAAGAGTGTTTGCTCCAAATCCTTTGCAATTTCCTTTCTTCTTGCATCCTTTTCACCGGTGATGAGAATCAGGGAGGATTTTTGTGAGTATTTTTCCGCTCGCCTGTCTTTAGATATGACACTCTTGATCCATTTGTAGTTCCTTACCAAGACCTTATCTCTGACCCATGCTTGTTGATCGGCTTCGGACGCCGTGATAATGCCCCCGCCTGTGATCTCGTAATCATCAATGATGACAAAGCGACTGGTTTTGTTGATCGTCTCCGCCAGGTCGAAGGCGATGGCCTTCTCCGTTTTCATTGTAATCTCCGCCACATCATGACGATCTACTTGATTTTTCTCGCGCCTGTCAAGGGTGGAAGCATCCAGGACCATATGAATCCTTTCCAACCGGGTTCTCACTTTTTGGGTACCTACTTTCATAAAATATTCTTTTCCCTTGATCATGGGCTTTCTTCCCAACCAGAAAATATTCGTTTTGATACGAGTGGAGACCTCCGGTTTAGGCTGCCCGTTGATGGTAGCTATTTCGCCACGTTTCACGTAGATTTGCTCCTCCAAAGTTATACCCGCATGCTCCGAGGCCTTTTTGATTTTCTGATGGGGTTTGTTAAACTCCTGGATGGAATTGGCCCGGCTTTTTTTCCCGGATGGATAAAAGACCACCGTATCCCCTTCTTTAATGACACCGGTGTCAATGGTTCCTGCAATGATTCGGCGATTGTCACCATCTTTTGTAAATTTATAAACATCCTGAACGGGCATCCTGAAGGGTTTTTCCTCCGGAACTCTTTCGGTTTTAAATTGATCCAGTTCTTCCAACACGGTTCGGCCCTTATACCAAGGCATTTGTTGTGAAAGTGACGCCACGTTGTCACCGTTCATTCCTGAAACGGGGATGAAGGTCTCCGGCTGGATGTCGATCTTTTTGAGAAACTGCGTATACTCTTGAACGATATCCTCAAATACCAGAGGATTGTAATCAACCAAATCCATCTTGTTGACCAATACCGCCACCTGTTTGATTCCCAACATGGACAACATATACCCATGGCGTCTGGAATTCTCTCGGACACCTTCGTTGGCATCAATAACCAGAAGTGCTGCTTCTGCCCTTGACGCGCCTGTGACCATGTTTTTCAGGAATTCGATGTGGCCGGGAGCATCAATAATGATGTAATTTCTTTTTTGAGTTTGAAAGAAACATCTTGCGGAATCGATTGTAATTCCTTGGCTTTGCTCATCCTTCAAGGCATCCAATAAAAAGGCATATTCAAAGGGCTTGGAATTACGCTTGCAGTTTTCCTTGACCTGTTCCAGTTTCCCGTCGGGCAACGATCCGGTGTCTGCCAACATTCGACCGATAATAGTGCTTTTTCCGTGGTCCACATGACCCACAAAAACCAGATTCATATCCTCTTTTTCCCTTTTTATCTCAGTCATCGTCATCCCCCTATCACATATACCCGTTTTTTCTCAGTTCTTCCAGGCCACCGCCATCTTCCTTGTCCTGAGCACGTCCTGAACGTTCGGCAATGTTTTTCAACAACCCGCTTTCAAGTTCTTCGATCACCTCATCAACGGTTTTAGCGGTTGAATCGATGGGGAATGTACACGGATAACAGCCCAACGAGCGGTACCTTTTACCGTTTCCCTGATCGTAATACAAGGAGACTGTGGGTATATTCTCACGTTTGATATATTTCCAGATATCGACTTCCGTCCAATCCAAAAGGGGGTGAATTCTCAAATGCGTCCCCGGTGCAAAATCCGTCTTGTACTGATTCCAGAACTCCGGAGGCTGATCTCCAATATCCCAAAGATTTTCCGTATCCCGAGGTGAAAAATAACGCTCCTTTGAACGGCTCCCTTCCTCATCCGCACGAACTCCCACAATCACTCCGGTATAAGGTTCCCTGTTTCTGTCAACCTGATAATCACCCGTATCGTGATTCATTCGATACCGGATTCCCCTACCGTTTAATGTATTCCGTAATGCCCCCGTCTTTAGCAACCGACAGCATTCAATTCTGGTGGCATTCCCGTCCGGAAAGGTCTGCTTGTTTTCCAAGGCTTCTTCATTTTGACCGTATATCATGTCCAATTTCCATTTTTTTGCCAACTTATCGCGGTACTCAATCATCTCAGGAATCTTATAACTGGTGTCGATATGCACCAACGGAAACGGCACATGTCCAAAAAACGCCTTCCTGGCCAACCACAACAACACCGTGCTGTCCTTACCTATAGACCAGAGCATACACATATTCTTGAAATTGGCATACGCTTCCCTGAATACATGCACACTTCTGGCTTCAAGTCTTTCAATATGATTCATTTTTTATCCTCCCGGCTTTAAAAAAAATCATTTTTTTAGGGTCTGGGGTTTGGGGTCTGGAAAAAAACATCCAACGGTCATCAAAGATAGCAAGGGATTCAAAATCCCCTCCGCCGCAAGCGGCCTGGCCTTCTGAAACACGCCCTAAACTCTAAACCTAACGCCCCATCCACACACTCCAATTGGAGTATTTTATTTTACCATGTTTTTGTGTTTTAATAAAGCAAGGTTCAAAAAGGGGGATAAAATGTTTATACAGCTGTTGAGACTGCTTTTGGGTAAAAAAATAAAACGATTTGAGTTTAAGCCCTTTCGGGAAGAAAAAAAGGTGGCAATGAAACAGGCGGGTTTGTACGTTCACGTCCCTTTTTGTGTTCAATTATGTGATTTTTGTCCTTATTTTAAGATAAAATTTGAACCGTTGCTGGCTGAACAATATGTAGATGGGTTGTTGAAAGAAATAGATTTGGTCAAAGAAACATATGATATTTCCCATGTTCCATCGGTATATTACGGCGGGGGGACACCGGCTCTGATCAGTCATCGACTGGGTGAAATCAACTCGAAAATAAGAAAGTGTTTTCCATCTGTCAATTCTTTTGCCATTGAATTGCATCCTGATAATTTGATGGCAAAAGTGATGGATAATATTGTTGAAGCTCGATTCAATATGATCAGTATTGGCGTTCAATCCTTTGATACACAGCTTTTAAAGAATCTGGGCAGAAACAATCCCAAATCCCCTGAGAAAAAACTCAATATCCTGTCAAAATACACTTTTAAAACCGTGGACATTGACCTGATCTTTGGCATCCCCGGTCAAACACCTCAACTATTGTCTGATGATTTCCACCGGGCTGTTCAGTTCGGAGCAACACAGATTTCCACTTATCCCTTCATTGATTTTTCCTACGCGAATAATGCGGGAAAGCCCTTGAAAAAAAAGCGAATGAAACAACTGTTAGAAAGCCTCATCCAGGCTGCAGATCAGGAGGGTTTTGAGCGCTCCAGTGTATGGACATTTAAAAAACGAGGGAGTGAAAAGTATTCATCCATCACCCGGGATTTTTTTATCGGTATGGGTCCCAGCGGGACAACACTCACATTGGAGAATTTTTATATCAACACCTTTTCCGTACCTCAATATTGCCAAACCGTTGACGAAGGAAGGCGGGCGATTGCAGTTCAACTGGACTTTACTCAACGCTGGAGAATGCTATATTGGCTTTTCTGGAGTTGCTACGAGATGAGCATTTCAAGAGGGCGCTTTCAGGAGATTTTCAATCAACCCCTCACGAATGTATTTGGAAAAGCTATGAAAATAGCACGTTTTCTAAAATTCATCGAAGTAACTAACAACGGTTATCGATTAACCCAAAAAGGCGCTTATTACTATCATCTGGCCGAGCAGGCACTGACTCACGCATACATCGACAAGACCTGGGAAAATTTGTACAGAACTCCTTGGCCAAAGGGGTTTAAGATATGAAAACCATCCATTTAAATCAAACAGATTCCACCAACCTGTATTTGGAAAGGCACCTAAGTGAACTCCCTGAAATTTGCTCTGTCAGAGCCGACATCCAGACAGCCGGTAGGGGAAGACTTTCCCGACAATGGGACTCAGCCAAAGGCGGCCTTTGGTTTTCGGTCCTGTTCAAAACACCCACACTCTCACCCTTTCAATTACAAAAAGTCTGTTCTTTGGCAACTCTTAAGTCTTTGAAAAGAGAATTGGAGTTAACCACAAAAACAATAGTCCCGATTGAAAAATCCCCCTCCCCAGAACCCTTCCTCCTCAAATGGCCCAACGATATCTATTACAATTCCAAGAAAATCTCCGGATGCTTACAAAAAAACATTCTCTCATCCACCGCTTCAAATTGCATCATCGGTGTCGGCGTCAACATCAACAATCCGTTACCCGAAGAATTGATAAAAAAAGCTATCAATCTGAAAACAATACTCTCAAAAGAAATCGATGTAGAACAACTTTATCACCATATTTCAGAAAACATCGAACGAAGATTATCTGATTTCTCGCAGGAAGAATTGGAAGAAAATTATAAAAAACATCTGTTGATTAAAGAAGGAGTCCATGTCAAAGTACTGGATATAGTGAACAACAACCATTATACCGGTCGAGTGATGGGTTATCCGGGCGAGACTCTTGAAATTTTTACAGAAGAGGGACTTCAGTTGTCCTTTAAAGCAGCCGACGTAACCCTAAAATCCTGGGAAGATTAATCCAAAAATAAAAGCCAATATTTCAACTGTTTATGCACAAATCCCGCTCCCCACAGTTTCAACAGATCAAATCCCATAAAAGGTAAAACACCAGTAAAAAAGGCTGTTAACAAATCACCGGTATAAAAGGAAAGTCTGATCCAACCGGTGGCATAAAGCATTAAGAGAGCGATTATTCTAAAAAAGATCTTCGATTTAAAAATATCAATACCCGAGAGAAATGAAACGAAGGGGAATGCGAGCAAAAACCCACCAGTAGGCCCCGCCAAAATACCAATCCCTGAAGTAAACATGGCGAATACCGGAAGCCCAAACAATCCCAACAGTAAATAAGCAATCTGGGAAATTGCTCCCCAAACGGGCCCTAAAACCATCCCCGAAAGAAAGACCGCGAATGTCTGTAAAGTAACCGGCACCGTACCAATGGGAATAACAACCTGAGCTCCTACGGCGGTTATGGAAGTCATTAAAGCAGTTAGAATCAGTTGACGCGTTTTGTTCATCTATACTCTCCTTTTTTCCACCTTATTATAAACAAAACACTTCTAATTATCAACCCCAAAACAGCCAAATAAAACGCATAGAAACAAAATTAGAGTTTTCTTTTTTTCTTTGCTAAAAACTGATAGAATCTCATCGTAGTAGCAGTTCAGCGAATTGGCGGGAAAATTTTTCCCGTCTTTTTTATTTGGAGGTGTTTATGAAGATCATCGTTCTTTCTGACACACACATCCCCTCTGTCCAGTCTTCCTTACCTGAAGATGTTGTAAAAGCCGTTAATACTGCAGATATGATACTGGGTCTTGGGGATTTCACATCCACTGATACAATACATTTTCTGAAGGGATACTCACAACCCTTTTATGGTGTTTTAGGCAATATGGATAACTATGATTTGAGGGATTATCTCCCTGTACACCGAACACTTGACATTCAAGGTTATTCGGTGTACATGGTCCACGGCTGGGGTAGCCCCAACGAAATTGAACAACGGATTTACAAAACACTTCCTTCCCCGAAGCCAAACCTCTGTTTATACGGTCATTCCCACAAGCAAAGTGATAATTATATTGGCAAAACGCGATTTATCAATCCGGGAACTTGTCGAAAAGGGGGAAGCTTTGCCATCCTTGAAACAGAAAAAGAAATCAAATGCATCTTTTACCCAATAAAAAAATAAGGAAAAGAAGTTAATGATGTAGAAGAGTAGGGTGGAAAAGACAAATCTGGGGGGTACTTTTATGAAAAAAATCATTCTGCTCTTTATGACGTTTATTTTTTTGGCCAGTTTCATGTACGCGGATAATATTTACTTATCTGACGGTACCAAATTAGCGGGCAAAATTGTTAATTACAACGAAATTACCGTTGACATCTTATTGAATAACGGTCAGTTTATCAATGTGAATAAGGATATGATTGTTAATGTTGAACCACTTGATTCACCTACTGCAGATGAAATCATGACTGGTGTTCCTGGAAATCCTTCATTGTTAGGCACAACCGCCAGTTATCAACCACAGGGCATTTCCACTGAATTCCCTTCGGGTCCAATTATGGATTTACCGGTTGCCGCTAACGAACTCCCCACTATGTACGCCGATCCGGATATTGAAATGAGAAAAAGGATGCTCATGTATTCAGATTTGAAGAAAGAACCATGGATTGCGGCTGAACTTTCTCTGATTATTCCCAGTGCTGGACATTTGTACACTGGCGAATGGGAAAGAGGTTTTCTTTTTCTGGGAGCGAGAGCAGCATTTGGCGGTGTGGGAATCTTAGGTTTGTCTCAGGCAGCAAATGCACAAGCTATTATTAATGATAGTGAATCTTCTCAGGAAGATATAGATAACGCCAAGGCACAACAATCTTCCGGAACCATGCTGGGAACAGTTGGTGTGGGTGGCTTTGCCCTGTTTACTTTACTGGAGTTTGTTGATGCTTATTATGCCGCTGAAAGATATAATCAAGTGTTAAGGCTTCGCTTGGGCATAGAAAAATTTGATCCTATGATGTTGCCAACCTTCGGAAAATAAAGTGCTTTAGAAAAAAATAGAACTTATTACCCCTTAATAATAAACCCCAAAAAAATCGGCGGACTGTAGTCTGCCTTTTTTTTTGGATTATCACAAGGTTTGCTCATACGTTGTAATTTCTTCTATCTTTACAATTCATGGTATAATAAACCCTAAAAAAGTTTCAAATAATCAAAACGAAAGGGAGATTACGCTGTCTACTCAAGCCAAGTATCATATCAGTGTCATGCCTTCGGAAGTCATTTCAAATCTGGTTAAAAACCCTCAGGGTATTTATTTGGATGCTACCTTTGGGGAGGGTGGTCATTCCCTACAAATACTGGAAAAATTCCCTCAAGCAACCGTTATCGGAATCGATAAAGATTTGCAGATTTTGAAATGGGGAGAAGATCGGTTGAAGGTGTATTCCGATAGATTGAAGTTGTTCCGGGCAAATTATACCGACATGGATATCGTATTGAAGGGATTAGGCATTGATAAAGTTGATGGGATTCTCTTCGATTTAGGCGTGTCCTCTTATCAGTTGGATTATGAAGAGCGCGGTTTTAGTTTTCAAAAAGAAGGCCCTTTGGATATGAGAATGGATATTCACAGCGGAAAAAGTGCCAAAGAAATTGTCAATAAAATGGGGGAGAAAAAATTAGAGGAAATCATTCGACAATATGGGGAAGAAAAGTTTGCGCGATCTATTTCAAAGAGAATTTGCGCAAACAGACCCCTTAAGACAACCGAAGATTTAGTGCAAGCTGTGAAAGAAGGCATTCCGGTCAAAGTTAGAAGTAAAATGCGTAAACATTTTGCAACAAGAACCTTTCAAGCCATACGGATTTATGTAAATCGTGAATTAGACGAGCTTGAAGACGGATTGAACAAATCCTTGAATATTTTAAACCATGATGGTAGAATAATAGTGTTGTCGTTTCACTCACTTGAGGACAGAATCGCTAAAGTTTTTTTCAGAGAAAGAGGTAAAGAAGGCGTTTTGCAGGTTATTACGAAAAAACCCTTGACTCCGTCACTTGAGGAAGTGAAGTTCAACAGGCGTTCCAGGAGTACGAAAATGCGTGTAGCAGAATTTATTTAATTTTTTCTATTTTTTATTTTTGGGGAATATCAGATATTTGGGGGGATTGTATGTCTTATCTAAAGCAATCCGATGATTATGGTAACTCTGGAGTTGTCATTAGAAACAACGAGCAAGTTAGTCAAAAACGTGTTTCTCTTGATGATTTACTCGCTCTTTTTGGCGCTGCAGCTAAGGTTGTTATCATAACGTTGGTTTTATTGGGAGCATTTTTAGTACCCTTCTTAGTAGGTATGGAAACTTCAAGACTGAAGGCAGAAACATCCAATATGGAATTGGATTTGTACAGAATCAATGCACAAATCTGTGATTATAACGAAAAAATCACAGCCTTCAGTGACAAAATTATTTTGAATCAAAAAAAAGCTGAAAAGTGAATGAAAAGCGCGTACATTTCCTTACTTTTATTTTCTTAGTTTTATTTATCGTTCTTTTAGCGAGGGGGTTGTTTCTTTCTTCCATTGGAGAGAAATCTCAATCTCTATCTGAAAGAAAATTCTCCATATATCCCTCCAGGGGCATCATCTACGATTCTAACAGAATCCCTTTGGTTAATAATCATCAAAAAATTTATTATTATTTCGACGTTCCATATTTCAAAAGAGTCCTTGAAATTGGCAGAACGAGCGAAGAGACCGTTCTGAAGCAAATAGAGGAAATTTTTGGCATTCCTGTTGATGAAATGAAGAAAAAGCTTAACGCTTCCGGTATTATTCGAGTTGGGTCCAGTGAAATAGAACCGTTGCAAATTGACAAGCCTTTATCCATATTTGTTTCTGTGGATACGGTTAGCAGTCGAAGTATTTTATATCCAAACATGCGACAAATCATCGGTAAAACAGACTCTTTTGGAAGCGGCATTAACGGAATAGAAAAGCAGTTTGATCAAAGACTTTCACCTATCAGTGCGGGGGAAATAAGTTACGAAAGATTTGATCGTTACAACCGTTTGGGTGATATAACCGGTATTAAAGAACCTGAAGACGGAAAACCGATACAATTGTCTATCGACCTTCGCCTTCAAGATATTTTACAAGAGGCTTTGGAAGGTGCCAGGCAAGAATTTAATTCAGAATCAGCTCAAGGCATTATCATGGAAACAAAGACGGGTAAAATTGCCGCCATGTACAGTACGTTGGGTTGGGAAGCACCTATCATGAGTGTTTTTGAAGCGGGTTCTGCCATGAAGCCCTTTGCATTTGCTTCCGCATTAAAATACAATTTACTGACTCCGGAGGATACATTTAATTGTAAAGGAAAAATCAAACCTTATCCCTCTTTGCCAACCATCATTAACGACACGCATGCTCACGGTGAAATCAACACAAAAGAGGCTTTGGCAAATTCTTGTAATGTGGCAACCATTGAAATTGCCTTGAATTTTCTGGAAGAGATGGGAAATTGGGCCTATTACAATGAATTCAAGGAACTATGTTTTGGAAAGAAAACCGGTATAGAAATGCCGGGAGAAGTTAGCGGAATCATTCATGAACCCAGTACCTGGAATATGCTAACCGGTATTCAAATGTCCATCGGCCAGGGAATCGCTGTAACGGCCATTCAATTAATCGCCGCTGTCAACACTATAGCTAATGAAGGCGTTTATATTGCTCCAACGATCCTAAAAGACAGACAAAATGGTGATAACCTACACAGAGTGTATCAGCGGGATGTGGCTAAAACGATTACCGAAATGATGATCGAAACGGTGGAATCGGGAACGGGTAAACAGGCAAAGGTTAAAGGGCTGCCTATTGCCGCAAAGACCGGAACCGCTCAAAAAGCCATCCCGGGGATTGGGTATTCCCATGAATTGTATGTATCAAGCTTTGTGGGTTTTTTTCCCGCAGACAATCCCGTTTATACCATGTTTATTTCCCTGGATGAACCCAAAGGAGAAGTCTATTATGGTGGAGATGTTGCCGCGCCAGCTTTCAAAGAAGTGGTTGAACAAATTATTGACATCATCACCAGGCCAACTGCCAAAAACGCAGAGAACATCTTAGTACAATCTTGGAAGTTTCCCGATTTAACCAATTTCACAAAAAAAGACGTGTACGATGTGCTTGAAACATTGTCTATAGACACAGAACACCTGACAATCGTCGGTGAAGGCTTGGTTGTTGATCAGCATCCAAAACCCGAGACACCTATAGGAGAAGTTGAAGATATAACCATTTATCTTGAACGGCTGGAGGTTGAATAATTATGACACAACAAACCGTTGATCATCACATTGCAAAAACACTTTTCAAAGATATGGGATGGAGAGGCTTAAGATCACTGCAAAACAATGCTTACAGCGAGATCAGAGAAGGGAAAAACGCATTGTTAACAGCCGGTACAGCATCCGGAAAAACAGAGGCTGCACTTTTGCCCGTTTTATCGCTGCTAATGGAGAACGAAAAACTTTTCAACTCTCAGACTCCTGTGATGCTTTACTGTGCTCCACTGAAGGCTCTGATCAACGATATTTATTCAAGAATAAAAAAATTAACGGCCAGAACCGGACTCACAACTTATTGTTGGCATGGAGATGTATCAGCGGCTGAAAAGAAAGAGGCGTTGCAATCAGCTTCCATCATCGTCACAACACCCGAATCCATTGAAGGCATGCTTATTTCCGGTAAAATTGACCATGATCGTTTTTTTAAAAATCTACGGTTTATACTAATTGATGAACTGCATGCATTGATTAACGGCCCCAGAGGGGCACAACTGGCTTCCCTTATAGAAAGGCTCAACGCCATCAGCCAATACGATCTCCAAAAAATCGCCATGAGTGCCACCATTGGAAACCCCGATGATGTATTACAATGGATTCAAGGCGGAAGCCAAAGGGAAACGGTTCATGTAGACGACTCCAAAAGTGGCAAAAAAATGCTCATGATCAGAAAAAAATCTTTGGAACAATTACTGGCTGATGTGAACCGAATGCTTGCTACAAAGGGAAAGGGAATTATATTCACCGCCAGTAAACAGGAGGCGGAAATACTCAATCACTTTTTCGTTAGAAAAGGTGTTAGATGCCTGCTGCACCATGGTTCCATCGGAAAACATATCCGAGAAGAAATGGAAGATACCTTTAAAAACAATCTGGATTTTAAGTTGATGATCGCCACAACCACCCTTGAAATGGGAATCGATATAGGGGACGTTGCTTACGTGTTTTTTTACTCCGTTCCCAGATCTGCTGCATCCTTTATGCAAAGGTTGGGAAGGGCCGGCAGGAAGACTGGCATTGCCAAATCCTTAATTTACGTCAATACAGAATTGGAAAACGAAAAAAAACTCTTGAACGAACATCTCCATTTATTCGCCAATATACAACTACTCATAGATAATACGGTGGAACCCATCGACATGATCGACTTTTATCCTCAGATTCTCGCCCATCAGATTATCGCCATGACCCTTTCAAAAGGGGTCATCCATTTCAGCGATTTATCCATCCTTAAAAACGCTTACAGTTTCAAAGGGATCGGCCATAAGGAACTTAGCTCGCTTCTTCAATCCATGAACAAAGAGGGTTATATCTCCGTCAGGGGTGAAGAAATCCGAATGGGTCCCAAAGGCAACAACTTGTTCAGCGGATCTGCCATTGGTGAATTCGTCAGTGTTTTTGATGCTGGAAAAACCTATCAAGTCCTGCACGGCAAGAAAGAAATCGGACAGATTCACTACGCCACAATCTCTTCTCAGAAAAAACTGGATGGAGGAAACTTTTCCCAACGTTTCATCTTAGCCGGAAAGGCATGGAAGGTGGTTCAGTCTGATCCTTTCAAAAAGATATTGCAGGTAATACCCACTGAAAAAGGTGTAAAACCCATGTGGCTTGGTAAAGGTGTGGGTATCGCCGGTCGTTTTGCGGATGCAGCCAGGAGATTTGTTCTCCGACCCCAACACCCTGAGAATATCGTAGTGGATGATGAAGTGATGGATTCCCTGTTGGAATCATCTGATAAATTAAGATTGACGGTTTCTGAGGAATCTTTATACACCGTACAAAAAATATCCAGAAAAAGAAGCCAGGATACGAAAGTGTATACTTATGCCGGTGAGATTAAAAATATGCTTTACAGTTTCTTGATTCCAGAATTTTTTGATTGCGTTAAAACGGTGAAATACGATTGGCGCAGTATTTGGTTTAAATCACTTATGGAGATTGAAATGGAAGATTTTTTCAGCTGGGTGGATGCACTTGAGTTTGACACTTTCGAACAAATTTTATCCGAGAAGCTTAAAGAAGAATCCAAAAAGATAGGAGAATTGATCTTTCAAGACAGATTTGCAGATTTGGTGGATGAGAAAGTTCTAATTAAAGCATTTACTAAAATCTTCTGGGACCGGTTGGAAAAAGAAGAGACTACTTTAAAAACACAGCCGGCTTAAATTTGACAAAACTGCTTTTTGAATTCTTAATTCCTCTAATCAGTAATAATTGGGCGTCATTTTGGGGATTACCGTAAATCGGTATCATTTCTTTCACATATAATTGATGACGCAAAAAGGAAAGCATCCATTCTTCTAAGTTATTGGGTGCAATCACGCAAGAAAACATTCCCCTTGTTTTCAACAAATAAGAAATTGAATTGGAATAGCACTCAAAAAGTGAATCATCGGCGGTTCTGGATAATTCTCGAAGTTTGTCCCGAACCCGTTCTCCCCTACCGGTAATATAATGAGGTGGGTTGAAAACACACATATCATAACTTTCCGGTTCGAATTGTTGTCTTGTATCGGAGATATCCATTCCTAAAAATCCAAGTTGATTTTCTACCCCGTTCAAACAAGCCCCTTCTTCAAAATTTTTCTTAAGCTCGCTTTGAATATCAACGCCTATCCCCTTCAAATTATATAGCTTTGCCAATCCAAATGAAACAAACCCACTTCCACAACCAATTTCAACGAATCGCTTCACTCGTTTAGGAGGTTCGCTGTTCCATAACAGCAATACTGAAGCATGATTCACTCTGTTTGACTCATGAGGAGAGCATATCTCTATTGAAAGTTTTTTAAGAAAGTCTTGGAAAGCTGCAAAATCTTCGCTGTTTTCATTGACATACATGGGTGTTATTCGATCATATCAATTTCGTTGCCAATAAATTTTAATCCATTCTCCAACCACTGTTCGTTAGTTTTTCCCTTAACTGCGAAATGGTTTCCGGTTAATACCAGTTTATTAAAATAAACGTTGGGATTTAAAATATTCAACCCGGTCTTTGAATCCTTAATAATACTTTCAATGGCGCAAAGATACGCGCTTCGATCAACAAAAATGCCGGTGTTGGAAGCAGAAACTGTTACATCCCTTAAGTTTAGTGTTGAAGCTCCGTGTAAACTGATGGCATCATTTGTGGCATAAACATTAACGGATTTTGCATCCACAGCGGAAAGCTTGTTGATAACAAGAGTGTTTGCACCGCTTATGGTGCTATCGTTCATAACGGCATTGGTAAAACCGTTCAAGTTTAAAGCGGTTTGAGTTGACTCTATGGTTGAATCGTTTATCTCAAGTTGCTGAATGTTTGTGATGTTCATTCCTTCTACAACTGTCATTTTTGATCCACTAATACGAAAAGACTTAGCACTCGAACCTGTCGCAAAAACTGTAGCTTGTACGATACTGTCATCAAGAACAACTATATCTGCATCAACACTGTTAATAACCGTATCAACGTCGATGACTGAAATCCCTTGTGCCCTAAATTCTCCTCCGTCATTAACTTCAAACAACGTCAAAGGCGCCTTGTTTCCAAATACTTTGGATTCATTCAACCATACTGAACCCCCATTGATCTGAATAAGTGGTAAATGAGAACCCTCGTTATTTGTCTCATCAAAATTGATAGTGATCTTTCTTTCTTTTGACGATTTGGAAGGTATGCTCAAGATTTGGCCTTCAACCTGCAAAAAGCCATTTTCAGTAAAGATCAACTCTACCCCTTTTTCTATTCCCAACAAAATTCCGGGTAGGATCTGAATCGTTTTATCAATAACATATGGTGAATAAAGCGATGTCAACAACGTGTTCTCTCGAATATCGCTCAAATCTGAAGAGGTTATCGGGCGATATTGTTCATTATAGCTTCTTATAGGGTAAGAGGGAGAACTTTCATTTCCGGCTTTATCAACAGATGTAATCACATAATGAAGATACCTTTTGGGGGTACTGAAGGCCCTGCCATCCACTGTACCTAAAAGGGTAATGTCCTCTTCTTTGTTAAACCCGTAAATCTTAAAGGTTTCCATTTCTTCCCTTTCAGCATCCCAGGAGATGAAATACCCCTGCCCCTGGTCTTTAAAGGTGCAATCAAAGGGAATTTTTGGAGGAGTTAAATCAATAAATATATCCTTTGTGATTTTCTGTATATTATCGTTATCATCGATTAAACGCAGATGAAGTGTGTGAGTCCCTTCGTTCATCATGGAGACATCAATATCCAGTCCTTCATCACCCAACACCATTTCTTTTCCGTTAAAAGTTGCTTGAACGGTTATTTTTTCATGCTTTGCCCAATCATCAAAAAAAGAAATGGGTATATGTGTATCACCATTGCCTAAAAATTCCGGGAGAGCATCCTCTAAACGTGGAGCTTCGTCAATCGTGGTGTCAATCAAAAGTTGGTTCTCTTGTGAACTATTACCGGCATTATCAAATGCCTTTACGGCTATTTCATAATGATCACCTTTATCCGCCTTAAATGTAAAGCTGCCTTGGGTGCTTGAAAAAGCTTTTTTATCTATGGAATTGGATAATAGCATCTCATAACCGGCAATATCCGAGGTGTTCTTATTGGTAAAACTTAAATTAACTTCTCCTGAGATGATCTGATAGTTTATAACTGGCATCTCCGGCGGGGTCAAATCCACCCTAAACGTTCCCTCTGCAGGCGTTTTATCCGCCAAACCAAATTCGTTAACAGCAGCTATTTTGACCAAGTATTCTCCTTCTTCAAGTTCTAAGGAATCAATAAAGAGTTCATTGCTTTCGGAGTTACCCTCAAGAAATAGCTGCTCTTCGTCTGTCTCCTCGTCTTCATTTTCGTTTTTGATATAAAAGGCATATTGATAAGTTAATTTTTCTGCGGGGGTCTTATCATCGACACCGGAAAGAACCATTCTGATTCCGGATTGTCCATAAACAGACTGCATTTGTTTAATTGAAGTATCCGGTGGGTTTATCTCGGATTCAGGAGCGCAAGATGCTATAAACAAAATGGAAATAGAAATAAACATGATAGTAATTATCTTTGTGTAGTTTTCTTTCATAGTCCCTCCCAGGTCTCTCAGACAAAACAATTATACAGGATTTTTCAGCTAAAGACAAATTTTTTCGGTTCTCGTATTAAAAAATTTCAAATATCCCCGTTTCTTTCATATTTTGAGGGTCTTCAAAAAAAGGCCGTACATCACCGTCATAATAAAGCCTGCCTTCACATAGAACCACCAGTCTCTTAGTTTCAACTTTTACCAATTTTGTGTCATGAGTAATCACATAAACACCTTTACCGTATTTTTCCAGTTGCTTAATTACTGACAAAACATGTTTTTTAGAAAGGGCATCAAGCCCGGCAGTGGGTTCATCAAAAAAAAGATAATCGGGCTCCCAACCAATGATACTGGCAATGGCTACCAAACGCTGCTCTCCCCCGGACAATTTAAAGGGGTTTCGATCGATATAAGACTCATTTAAACCAACATTTTCCAGGGCCTGTTTTGTTAACACACGGTTAGGGTTGTCGATGTTGAAATTTTTCAAAGCAAACTCAATTTCTTCGCCCACTGTGGGGCAAAAAAACTGGGCTTCAGGATACTGAAAAACCAGACCAACCTTTCGAGATATCTTTAAACGATTCCTTTTTTCATGGGTGTTGAGCTCATCAACAAAAACTGTTCCTTCTTCGGGTTCCAATAAACCAGCTGCCAAATTGGCAAGTGTTGTCTTTCCGGAACCTGTCCTTCCCATCAAAGCGGTCAGTTGGGTTTTCTCAAGTTTTAAATCCACAGCTTTAATCGCTGTGGTTTCCAAAGGCGTTTTTCTTGAATATCGATAACTGCATCCATCAAAGATGATCATCGTTTCACCTGCGTTTTTTTATCATCATTAGATGTTTAATTCCTCGTATTTAACTAACTTTGGTAATACTCGTGCAGTTTCCCCACTCAATTCAACTTTTCCATTCTTCAAAAAGATAATTCGATTTGTTTTTGAAGCAACTGCCATATCGTGGGTAACTAAAAGAACTGTTTTGTTAGATTGATGAAAATCAACAATCAGCTTAAACACATCCCGTTGTCCCTCAGGATCAAGCATGGAGAGGGGTTCATCCATTAACAATATTTCAGGATCAGTAACAATGGACGAAGCGATGGCAAGACGTTGCTTCTGCCCACCGGACAACATCAAGGGATTTTTGTTTTCCAGTCCCTTCAAACCGGTAAAAGTCAACACTTTTTCCAACTTTTCCGTCATTATCTCCCTGGAAAAACCCAGATTTTCCATTCCGAAACAAACATCTTCCAAAACCGTTGATGCAATTATTTGGTTTTCGGGATTTTGAAAAACAAAACCAATCTTCTTTCTGATCTCAAGGATCAAGTCTTCTTTTTGCGTATCCATACCAAACACGGTTACATGACCGGAAGAGGGCACCAATAAGCCTTCGATTAGCTTCAATAATGTGCTTTTTCCACTGCCATTACCGCCAACAACCGCACAGAATTCTCCGTGTTTAATTTCTAAATTGATGCCATTAAAAATAGACTGTTCTTGGTAATTAAACCGAAGGTTTTGAATCTCTATCAAAGACTTTCACCTTTCATTAAAACGTAAAATTTTAAAAAATCCGTTTCAAAAACGTTGATCTTTACCGGAAAGTCCAAGGGTTGGGATCCTCGATATACAATATGTATCTCGTGTTTGATGTCAGAAGCAATGGAGTAAAACATCATTTCCAGATCCTCTCGTGATACGTTTTGAGAAGGACATCCGGTTGCCAACAAGCCACCCTTTTTCAGTATCTTTAGCGCTCGAAGGTTAATTTCCTTATAGGCGCTTAACGCCTTACCCTTCTTTTTCCTTGAATCCGTAAAAGGCGGAGGATCCAAAATAATCAGATCGGCTTTGTCGTTTTCGATATCCATTCGATGAAGGTAGTCAAAGGCATTACAAGTATTAAAGGTATAACCGTCTACTTGTAAGTGCTGCGCAGATTTGTTAATGAACGAACCATAAAGTCCATCGCTGTCTACGAATTCAACGTCGTTAAAACCTACTTTCAACAAATTCAATCCGAATTGTCCATACCCCGAAAAAAAATCGTAGACCTTAACAGTCTGATGGGGAAAAACCTTTTTGGCAATTTGTGAAAAGTGAACGGCGTTTTCTCTTTGCTCCAAACAGAAAAAGGGATCCTCTTGGGAAAAGGGGTCCACAGAATAGTAAATCCCATTAATCTCAAAAGAATGAGTGTGATTGATATCTCCTTTAACCGTTTGAATGTACGTGTCAATTCTTTCCTTTTTTCTACCGGATGCGGTGTTTCTAATGATAATCCTTTGGGCCCCCATTTCAACCAAGTTGTCAATGAACCAGTTTAACAATCTGTCACCACCGGCAGTGGAGGAGGAAACACAATAAAGATCATCAAAGCGGTCACAGGATATTCCACTTATACCATCGGAAAGACCGTTGAAAAGCCTGTAAGTTTGTTCTTGGAATAAAAATTTATTTCGATATGCCAAAGCGTCATTGAGCTTCTTGTTTACAAAGGTGCCATCTACTTTCTCATTTGATCGGGTTATTAACCGAATAATGATCTTGGAATCGGGGTTGTAATATCCCTTACCGACGAATTGACCCGAGAAAGTGAAAACATCGACAATCTCACCCTTTTTAACTTCGCCTTTGATGTTGTCAATCTCATTTTGATAGATATAGGGGTGACCGTTGGAAATCCTTCTGGATATGTGTTTTGACAAACTTGCCTGTTTTATCATTTCTCCAAGAATCCCCTTTCCTTAAGTACTTTCAGGATTTGTTGTCCAACTTCTTGGGGTTCGAGTTCCCCGGGTATTTTAACAAACCGTTGGGGATTTTGCTGATACAGCCATTCGTATCCCTCATGAACCCTTCGGAAAAAAGGCTCCCTCTCTTTTTCAAGACGGTCTAAAGGTTTATTTTCAAGCCTTTTCAATGCTTCACTCACTGAAATTTCTAACAAAAAGGTGAGATCCGGATAGGTATTTTTAATAGCAAAATCATTTAAAGCCTTAACCTTTTCTGCACCTATAGCACGTCCAAAACCCTGATAAGCCACACTGGAATCTGCATATCTGTCAGCGATTACAACTTTCCCCTCCTTGAGTGCCGGTATAACGATTTCATCCGTTACCTGAGCCCTGGAAGAAAGATAAATCAGCAATTCAGCACGCTCCCCAATATCTGAGTCAGAATGCAGTACAATTTCCCGGAGTCGCTCTCCCAAACGGGTGCATCCGGGTTCACGAAAATCAATCACTTCTTTCCCTTCGCTTTGAAAAGCGCGTCGAAGGACTTTTATTTGAGTTGTTTTACCGCAACCATCCAATCCTTCCAAAGAAATAAAAAGACCTTTTCTAATGTGTGCATTTTGTTCCAATTTTCTCTCCCATTATCACTTTTAAAAGATTTCCTGGCTTAAAAAACTCAATCACCTGTACGGGCATGTTGTATCTACGGCAAATGGCAAAGGCTTCAACATCCATAATTCTTAAATTCTTTTCTATCGCCTCAGAAAAGGTGAGATGATCGTATTTAGTTGCAGTTGGATCATGCTGAGGATCTGAAGAAAAAACACCATCAACCTTTGTGGCTTTGATGATAATTTGGGCATTCATCTCTACAGCCCTTAACGCAGCAGCCGTATCCGTCGTGAAAAAAGGATTGCTGGTACCGCCGCCAAAAATAACAATCTCCCCTTGATCTAGTGCATCTTGCACTCTGTCATAGTTAATCTTTTCAGCAGACTGTAAATTAACAACCTGAGAGAATACCCTGCAAGTCATTCCCTTTTCTTCCAAAGAGGCCTTTAAATAAATGGCGTTGATATTGGTTCCCAACAACCCGATTTGATCCGCCATCTTGGGTTCAATTTGCTCTAATTCCCTGCCTCGAAAAAGATTACCGGCTCCAACAACAATGCCCATGGAAACCTTTTTGTTAAAAACTCCCTTGATTTCCTCTGTCAAATAGCGAATGCTTTCTTTGCTGAAACCTTTACTACCTTCTCCAGACAACGCCTCACCTGATAACTTTAGAAGGACTCTTTGGTACATATTTTCATCCCCTTTAAAAAAAGAGGACTTTCATCATGGGTAAATCCCCACAAACAAACGTCCAATTTTATCTTTAATAAAATTAGTCTCCTATTGAAACCCTCGCGAATCTTTTCACGGTGATGGGTTCTCCCATTTCCTTGGAACATTCATCGACAAGCTCTTGAACCGTTTTGCTTTCGTCCAATGCAAAACCCTGGCTCAGCAAACATCTGTCTTCTTTGAACTTTCTGATCTTACCTTCTACAATATTGGCAAGGATCTTTTCCGGTTTGCCGGATTCTTTCATCTGGTCGGTGTAGATCTCTCTTTCTTTGTTTAAAACTTCCTCATCAATGTCATCTCCGGAAACAAAATCCGGTGAAAATGCAGCGATGTGTAAGCAAATATTTTTACCCAATTCATCAAGTCTTTCACTAACCTGATCGCAAAGTATCTCTACGGCAACTCCGATCTTACCTGTAAAATGGGTATAATCGTATATTTTTCCGTTACCACTTAATGTAAATTTTGCGTAATCACCAAGCTGGACGTTTTCTCCAATCTTGGCAACTGCCTGCGTAACCTCTTCTTGATGTTTTTCAATAACAGCCTCA
Organism: Thermotogota bacterium; assembly: GCA_034659095.1. Taxonomy (GTDB): domain Bacteria; phylum Thermotogota; class Thermotogae; order MWEM01; family MWEM01; genus JASUTC01. Next base: position 6,231 of record JAYEGQ010000017.1, on the reverse strand, counting down.
GGAACCGCTAGGGCCTGTTTCGTTTCTGTGATGTCTTTCTCTATGTTTTTCGTTACAGACTCTGAAAATGCCTTAAATTCATCGGTTCTGGCAACAAAATCAGTTTCGCACATAACTGCCAACATAAAGATATCTTTGCCTTCCTCTTTTTTGTTACCGATGACAAGTCCTTCCGTAGTGGATCTGCCACTCTTTTTGGCAGCCTTTGCAAGACCCTTTTTTCTTAAAAAGCTGACACCCTCTTCAATATCTCCATTGCTTTCTACGAGAGCCTTTTTGCAATCCAAAACGCCTGCCCCTGTTTTTGTTCTTAATTCCTTAATGCCTTCCATGCTTACGCCCATTGTCTAATCATCCTTTCTATAATCATAAAAATATAAAGTTGCATTTCAGGTATGCTTACCGCTACCGCCAGGTATTATACACTAAATGCCTTCATTTTGATAACCGTTCTTTTCTAACCATATATCATCAAATTTTATTCAAAAAAACAACAAAACACTCTTTTTTATACAATCACTCGTCTCACATATTCATCCATTGCTTCAATGGTACTACCCTGAAGAGTCGTTAAGGCCTCATCAACAGATGGGGGTATAATTAACACATTATCTCCGGCAGGAGTTAACGCCTTGGATTTTATCCTTTCATTAAATCGGTCAAAAACGGATTTGGGAAATTCGCAACCCATCCCTCCAATAATGATGAAATCTGGATTGTAGATATTGGTGATATTGGCAATTCCCTGATCCATGAATGTCAACATCTCTTCAACTGTTTCAACAGCTGTCTCATCTCCTTCAATATAAAGGGCCATCAGTTTTTTAAACTTCTCTCGAACTCCAGACCCCGGCATTTTTTTCTGTTCCTCATACTGCCGGATAAGCACATCAACTCCAATATACGTTTCCAGACACCCTCTGTTCCCACAACGGCAAATGGGACCGTTTTTATTGATGCTCATATGCCCGATTTCACCTGCAATAAAATTAGAACCAGTATATATCGTATCGTTAATGAGTACTGCTCCGCCAACACCTTGAGAAAGATAAAGGTAAATTCCATTTTTTAAGTCCCTAATATCTGAATTAACTGCCTTTTCACTTTTCAAAGAAAGCTTTGCCTCATTGGCAGTTCTGACCTTTAAATCAAATCCATCAATCCTTTTTTTTAATTCTTCCTCCACCGCTATACCTTTCCAGCCCAAATGTGGAATGATATTGATTTTGTTGGTTAAGCGATCAACAATACCGGGGAAGGAAAAAGAAACGCCAAAAGGTTTTTTACTCATTCCTTCATAGTATTTTTTTATCATCTCAGAGATCTTATCAAAAAAGGCTGAAGGATCATTTTCTGTGGAAAAATGTTGTAAGATTTCCGCACTGTTGTCCATATAACCAATACCAAAAATGGTATCTTCAACATTGATATGAAAAACAAAAACGGAGGCAGCTTCTTTCAGAATCCCAAGTTTAATAGAATTCCTACCGGGATTTTGTGTAGATTTTTTCCCGGTCTCAAAGACGAAATACATCTCCTTTAAACTGTTGATGATATTGGTCACCGTGGATGGATTTAATCCGGTCCTGGCAGCAATTTCTCTTCTGGTAATACCGGGTTCATATCTTATAAGATCCATGATAATGATCTTGTTTGAAACCCCCATTTTAAGAGCGTTAATTGATTTCGATTTCAAAGCCTTCACTTCCTTTACGTCTCCGTTGTGATTACGGATACAGTCGACTCAATAAACATCTTCTTTATTGTATCATCTTAACGGTAAATCTTAAAGAAATAGCATACAAAAATGCTTCAGTAAACGTCTTTTGTTTTTGGTATTTGTTTTGAAATATTGTTCAAGTGGTTGATAACCAAAAATTGTCAACGTGGATAAAGCAATTGGGAGAATCATAACGAAGTTTTTCCTTAACTTGGGCACTTTGGTAACCTAAGATTTTTTTAGCCTGATTTACTGAGAAATTGGCAATACCCCTTCCGATTTGATGCCCATCGGCTGTTTTCACATCTATCACATCCCCGATGGCAAAGGTTCCACTCACAGCAATAATCCCGACCGGCAATAGACTTTTTTTCATCATCAAGGCCTTTTTTGCACCTTCGTTAATGATTATCTCTCCTTTTGACTTGGAAAGAAAACCGATCCATGCCTTTTTGGATCCAGGCATTTTGGAAGGTTCAAAAATTGTTCCGGTTTTTCCCCCTTGAATAAAGCGTTGAATGTTTACCAAATCTCTGCCATTACAGATGCAACCGTTGACTCCAGCTGCAGAAGCTGCACGCGCGGCTCTTACCTTGGTTTCTATTCCCCCGCTTCCCCATTGGGTTTTTTCCATTTTTTTCAATTTGGTATCAGGAGTAAAAGTCTTGATGAGTTTGTCATTGTCATCCAATAAACCCTCAACACTTGAAAGCAACAGCAAATAATCACTTTTCCAACCGATGGCCGTCATGGCTGCCAAGATGTCGTTATCTCCAAACGTAATCTCACTGGTGGATACCGTATCATTTTCGTTTGCGATGGGAATATATCCCATTTCATTCAACCCGATAAGGGTGTTTCTTAAATTGAGGAATCGTTCCCGATGACCGAAATCGTCCCGATTGATCAGGATTTGCGCGACTTTTTCGTCGTACATATCAAAAGCCAACTCATACAATTTCATGAGCTGAACCTGTCCGATGGCACAAAGGGCTTGTTTGATATACAAGTCTTCCTCAATGTTTGCCTTTTGAGCCTTTCCATATCCGGCGGCTTTTGCACCGGATGTGATTAAAATACTGGTATGTCCTTTTTCCTTTAATCCCGATATGACTCTTGCCAATTCTATGATATAACCTTTATCGATTTCCCCTGTTTGTTTCACCAATAAATTACTGCCGACTTTAATTACGACTTTTGACATCTTATCCCCTAACGCTGTAATCGCCGGTGATGATATATTTATAAGTGGTAAGTTCCTCAAGCCCCACAGGACCCCTTGCGTGTAATTTTTGTGTGCTGATACCGATTTCCCCACCAAACCCAAATTTTTCACCGTCTGTATATCTAGTTGATGCATTTACGTAAACAGCTGCGGAATCAATAGAAGCTTGAAAACGCGTTGCATTTGACAAGTCATTGGTTAATATCGATTCGGAATGCCCGGTTGAATATCTTTCAATGTGATCCAAAGCTTCATCCACATCCTTAACAACTCTAACAGCAAGGATAAAATCAAGATATTCCGTTTCCCAATCCGTTTCATCTGCAATGGTACATTCAATTATTTGTTCTGTTTTTTCGCAACCCCGAATTTCAACACCCTTTGAAGACAATTTCTTTTTTAGTTTTGGAAGTAACCTTTCTGCGAGCTCTTCATGAATCAAAACTGTTTCCACAGCATTGCAAGTCCCAGGACGTTGCGTCTTTGCGTTGTCGATAATCTCCACGGATTTTTCAACATCGGCATTATGGTCCACAAAAATATGACAATTCCCCACACCGGTTTCAAGAACAGGAACTGTTGAATTTCCAACAACAAAACGAATCAATCCCGCTCCCCCCCTGGGGATAATCAAGGACAAGTATTCATTCATTTTCAACATCTGATTTACATTCTCCCTGTCTGTATCTTCAACAATCTCCACCGCAGATGAAGGGATGCTTGAATTTGAAAGCCCGATTTTAATGGCATTTGCTATCGCCATATTAGACAATAACGCATCACTGCCACCCCTTAACAACACCGGATTCCCACTTTTTAAAGCCAAAATAGTGGCATCAAGAGTCACATTGGGTCTTGACTCGTAAATCATCCCGATTGACCCAATGGGAACCCTTATTTGTGTGATTCTCAAAGTATCCTGTATCCATGATTTGATAACCTTTCCAACTGGATCTGCTAAGGTTGCCACTTTAGAACAGGCTGAGATCATAGAATTTATTCTTGCCTCTGTAAGCCTCAATCTGTCAATCAAAGCCTCGCTAACCCCTTTTTCCTGAGCAAGTTTTACATCCTTTTCGTTGGCTCGGAGTATCAAAGGCATATCCTTTTCAATCTGTCTGCCGATCTCTAAAAGCACCGTATTCTTTTCAGCAGTTTTCGCCATTCTTAAATGCTTTTCCGTGCTTTTTACCAGTTTTGCTTTTTTTATAACTTCGTTCATGTTGTCTCCTTTTTTAGTTCTCTATATCTCTATAATGTAAAAATCCAAATATGATAACCAGAATCGGAATAATGATCCAAAAAGTACAGTCTGTTGTGAAAAGGTTGATTATGAATGCAATTCAACAACTCATCATGTAATACTTGTCACCATTGCGAGATCACAAAATCGGATTCTTGAGGATAAACTTGAATAGCTTGATGACAGCCATTCAAATCACTGACAAATTGCTCCACTTTTGGTGCAGCGTAATTATAAGCTTCAGAAATGGATACCAAGCCATCATCATTGACATCTGCGTTAAATGTGTAATTAAAGTCTTCCAAAGGATTGTCTAATCCTACATCACCTATGCCGTCCAGAAGGAAGAAACTAAAGACACCGTTGTTCAAAGTTGTATTTTCCCAACTTGATTGGTAAATATTGGCTCCCGTCATAACATAAAACTCAGGTTCACCGTTTCGCGTTTGTTGACGACTGAAAGTATTGATGACCGAGGCGTTAAATTGTTCGTTCATTTCTTTTATTCTTATTTCAAGATTTCTACCTGGAAGCAAATCAGTAAAGTTACCGGAATTACAGGCATCAATGATCACTAACTTTTTGCCAGGCAACTGTTGAAGCATAGTCCGTAATTCGGTCATATAAAGTCTATAACCATCCGACAAATACAAATATGATTCATTGTTGCTAAAACCTCCATGGCCTGCATAAAAGAACGTAAACACAGTATTCTCGTTTAAACCTTGAAAATTCGCCAATGAAGTTTCTATATCTGCTTTGACCACACGATTTGTGAGTAAGTTTGTGTCATAACCAAAAATAGTTGCTTCTAAAGCTATTTTCATATCTGAGGCGTCATCATCAGTTAACTGTAAATCGGAAGCGCTATCATAATCATTCACCCCAATCAAAAGGGCCTTGTGAGGATTTCCTATTGTAAAACTCCATAATGAACTTTCTAAGCTGTTTTTTTCCGTTTTATAACCCACTATTTTCCAATAATACCTTTTCCCCCATTCCAATCCATCCACCGTATAATGGTTTACCGTGATGGTATCCAACTTTTCAAGATTATCAGATGAATCACCAAACCAAACATCAAAAGACTCAAAATAATTAAAGTGATCCCAAAATAACGTCACTCGGTCAGAAAAAATATTGGTGTTGTCTGCAGGAGTAGGAAAGGCAATTTTGGGACTAGGTGTAACACACGATATGAACAGAAAAATCACTATAAGAAACAAAAAAATGACAAATAAAAAACGTTTTTTACCCATGAATATCACCCTTTTATTAAACATTCCTATATTTAAAAAGGGTTGAACAGCATTCAACCCTTTTTATTCTTAGTTACTATCAATTAAAAAGACATTCCTTTAAAGAAAGTGCATAACTATCATGGAACAGTAAAAGACCAGCTGCCCCCTGTTGAGCCGTTACCTCCTTCTATCTTCCAATCATATGTTTTTCCACTCTCTACATCTCTGTTAACCGGTGGCGCCTGCAAATTTGTTGCGACAACAGTATATTCAACAGCGTCACTTTCCTTAAAATAAACTGTGAATGGTCTTGCCTGGTTTTCGTAATCCCAGTACAAATGAACCTCTGTGTCAGTCAAATAATGTACAGAGGGATAACCAATATCGGGACCAGGAACTCTACAGGAAGTGATTACAAAAGCACTCGCAAGAATCACAACAATTGATGCAAACACTATAATGTTTCTTTTCATTCTTCTCACCTCACTATTTTTATTTTCCTGTCTATACTTCCTATTGTGTTACTTAAATTATAGCATATATGGGTATAGATTTATTGATTTTTCTTATATTCGTTGTAAAGCTTCGACTTAGCTCGAATAAAAAAAGTGCCGGCACCCTGGGGGAGTACCGGCTGAACTTATTACCCCTTGAGTCTCTGAGTAAAACCAAGAGAATTATAACAAAGACTTATACCCCCTTGAAAATTTTTAGAGAAAGTGTTTCTAATCGTGATATATATTGTATAATAGCCAGTAGCTTGCATATTCTTGGGATGATGTTCATGCGAATAAAAGGTATA
>JAYEGQ010000016.1:0-5740 GCA_034659095.1 Thermotogota bacterium | reverse complement strand
CAGATTTCCTTCATTGGAGATAATGAATATCGTTCAATCATCGTCCTCCCCCTTTTATCGTTAGTATGTTATATAGCATCTCTTCTTTAGCATTAAAGTCACGATGGAATAATAACACGATACACATCAAACGACAAGCATGATAAATGAAAAAAGCAAAAAAATCAAAATGAAAAACACTTGACAAATGATATTAAATTCTGTATATTAATTAATTGAATGGAGAAAAACGTTAGGACATTATGTTCTGTGAATGAGGTAAACGATGAAAAGATTTATTTGCAAGTTATGCTTCGGAAATTCCTTCTCCAGTTCTTCTGTTTCGAATCAAAAAAGCCTCAGCTGTCCTTATTGTGGACATGAGGGGCTGGTTGAGATTCAGCCTGATGTCAAGATTGGGGAATTGCTTTGTCTTTTAGGCGCATTAAGCGAGGAAAAATTACGGATCGCTCTTGAACGTCAAGGAGAGATGAATGAAAAGATTGGCGAAATTTTGATCCTTCTTAATATGATTTCTGCACGGGATTTGTCAAAAGCGCTTAGTATTCAATCTCGAATGCTCTAAAAAAAGACGAAGACAGAAAAATACGCTTCTTTTAACAACACTCTAAGTTAAAAAAAGTTCATATTAAATGAGGTGCGATGATGGTGTGCGAGATTATCTGCGTTGGCACAGAACTCTTATTAGGATCTGTTGTCAATACAAATGCTACGTTTATTTCCGAGAAGTTGTCAACAATGGGATTTTCGCTTTTCAGGCAAACCGTTGTTGGTGATAATGTCCAAAGGATTAAAGACGTCTTGAATTCAGCTTTTAAAAGTGCCGATTTGGTTATCATGAGTGGAGGTTTGGGACCTACACAAGATGATCTAACAAAAGAAGCTGCTTGTGAATTTTTCAGGCAAAAAATGGTGCTGCATGATCCTTCACTTAAAAGAATCAAATCTTATTTCAAAGATAAACCCCTCAGTAAATTCAACGAAAAACAGGCTATGTTTCCTTCAAATGCCGTTGTACTTGACAACGATAACGGAACGGCACCGGGTGCAATTTTAGAAAAAGACGGTAAACGAATCGTTCTGCTTCCCGGTCCTCCAAATGAACTTCGACCTATGTTTGAGAAAGTGCTTGCTTACCTTTCCAGATTTCAGGAAGGGGTCTTTTTCTCTAAAGAGTTGAAGTTTTTTGGAATTGGAGAAAGCACAGTTGTTGAAATCATTGAGGATATTATTGAAAACCAAACTAATCCCACAATAGCTCCTTATGCCGGTGATGCTGAAGTGAAATTAAGAATCACCGCTTCAGCAGACTCGATTGAAAAGGCGAAGGAGCTCATATTGCCAGTGGAAAGACAAATCAGGAACAAAATTGGAAACTATATCTACGGAACAGACAACGATACATTGGAGAAGGTAGCCGTCCAAAAGCTGATTGAAAATAACCTGACCCTTTCAACAGCAGAATCATGTACCGGAGGGTTGTTATCATCAACCATTGTGGACGTGTCCGGTGCTTCAAAAACCTTTTTGGGTGGTTTTATCACTTATTCAAACGAGGAGAAAACCAACCGTCTTGGTGTGGATAGAGAAACCCTAAAAAAACACGGTGCCGTTAGTTCTCAAACCGCAGAAGCCATGGCAAAGGGTGTTTGTAAATACGTAGACACCAACATCGGAATATCAACCACCGGAATCGCCGGTCCCACCGGCGGTACCAAGGAAAAACCAGTTGGAACAGTTTTTATAGGCCTTTGCTATAACGGTGAAGTTATTTCAAAACGATTCTTTTTTAGAGGAAATCGGGGGAAGATTAGAATAAGAACTGTAAAGATGGCTTTAAAGATGTTGATTGAATTGATTGAGAATAAACAATAACTGTTTGAATTAAAAAGGTGACTTGATCAATGGCAAAGCGCTCCATTATTACATATCATCAACGATTAGCCGTACTCGCTAAACACTTAAAGAAAAAATCCACTCTTTCAGAAGTTATTCTTTGGAATCATATTAAATCCCGGAAAATGTTGGGAATAAAATTTCAAAGACAAAAGGTTATTGGGAGATATATTGTTGATTTTTATAGTAAAGAATTAAAGCTGGCTATAGAAATTGACGGAAATTCTCATGATAAGAGACTTGAAGCTGATCAGAATAGAGAAGAAGAGTTGAATAGAATGGGAATGAAAGTCTATAGGATTCTTGATATCGACGTGAAAAAAACATCGATGGTGTTCTTGAGGGGTTAAAGTTTTTTTGGAAGGGATTTTCGAAGGTCAAAAATGAGAGCGAAATGAATTTTTGACACTATGAAATAAAAAAACACTATCAATAATTCTGATAAAACTCACAATCACATCCTATTTTCTCGCAAAACTCATAACCACAGCCACAATTCCTTTTGAATTATCCAATAACTTTCTCCTCCGACTTCTAAAAATCTCATATTTTACCTTTACCTTAATTATTGACAGAAGACAATGTATAATGATATAATGTGGCCTAAAATGACGAAAAAAGTTATTTTAGTGAACACGAAAGTAGGTAGGTTATGGAGCTTGGTAATAAGATTAGGAAGTTAAGGCTTTCGTTGGGACTGACTCAGGAGGATGTTGCGGCGAGGGCCGATTTGGCCAGGAGTTTTATTTCGCAGGTTGAGACGGGGAAAACGTCTCCCACCCTTGAAAATCTGGAGAGGATTATCAAGGCGGTGGGGAGTGATTTGAAGTCATTTTTTTCAGATTTTAAATCACAGAAGGTTCTTTATAAAAAAGATGAACGAGTCCCCGTCTATGATGAACCTGAAGGAATTACTTCTCAGATGTTAATGAACGAGGTAGAGGATAAAAAGATCGATGCTTTTATTGTGTCGTTGGAACCGGGTTCTGAAACTGAAGTTGAGGATTTTCATGAGGGGGATGAATTCGGGTTTGTTTTCGAGGGTGAATTAACACTGTCTCTGGATGAAAAGTCTTATGAACTGAATGAAGGGGATTGTTTCTATTATCAAGCAGATAAAATACATCAGTTGAAAAACCACAGTGAGGAAAAGAAGGCAAAAATCTTATGGATTAAGATAGATTAGTGATGAATGGGGATGAAAGTGTTGAAAGCATTGGGCAAGCATCTTTTGGCTGAGTTTTACGATTGCGATCAATCCGTTTTGGATAACGTGGAATATGTGGAAAATCAAATGAATTCAGCTGCAATTATTTCTGGAGCAACAGTAGTAAAATCTGGGTTTCACAGGTTTTTACCCCATGGGGTCAGTGGTGTGGTTATTGTTTCCGAGTCCCATTTGACGATTCATACTTGGCCTGAATACGGATACGCAGCCGTGGATGTATTCACTTGCGGAGATCATGTGGATCCATGGAAGGCTTTCGACCATCTGAAAACAGTTTTTGGGGCAAAGCGAACGGTTACGGATGAGTTCAAAAGAGGAAATCATCAGGCGATTGGCATTTCGGAAAATGCCCCTTTTAAAGTAGAGGCTATATAACGAATGAGTAAAGATAAATTTGATTTTGAGAAAGGGAAACATTTAAGATATGAAGAGTATTTTCAGGGAGAAAATAACGGTCTTTTTATAAAAATAAAGGAACTGCTTTTTTCAAAACAATCGAAATATCAAAGGATCGATATTTTCGATTCATATGATGTAGGTAGAGTATTTGCCTTAGATGGCATTACTCAAACCATTGAGAAATTTGAGTTCATGTATCATGAAATGCTTGTCCATGTGGCTATGTTTTCACATCCAAAACCTGAAAAGGTTCTGATTATCGGTGGTGGCGATGGTGGAACACTGCGTGAGGTTTTAAGACATCGTTGTGTAAAAGAAGCGGTTATGTGTGAGATAGATGAAGAAGTGGTAATGGCGGCTAAAAAATACTTGCCATCCCTTTCTTGTGCCATGAATGATGAACGGGCATCTCTCCTTTTTAAAGATGGTGCCGCTTATGTTTCTGAATTTAAGGATTATTTTGATGTGATTATCATAGATTCAACTGATCCAACAGCGGGGGAAGGCGGCCATTTATTTACTGTGGATTTCTACAAACGTTGTTCGCGTGCTTTGACTAATGAAGGGTTACTGGTAGCCCATACCGAGAATCCTGTTTACGATACGAATTGGCTAAAAATGGCCTATTTTAGAATCGAAGAGGCATTTGAACTCACAAAAATGTACACGGGGTTTTCACCTCAGTATCCCTCCGGTTTTTGGACGTACACACTCGGATCAAAAAGGAATAATTCTTCATTAAAAGAAAGAGATGATGACAGTCTTGAGAATGAATTGAAATATTACTCAGGGCAAATACATCAGGCATGTTTTAATCTTCCCGTCTTTTTAAATGATATAATCAAAAGCAAAGGCTAAAAAATTCGACAAGTGTGTTAGCTTTTCTATATAAAAAATCAGGGGGGATTACATGAAGAAGTTTTTATTAATGGCGATATTGTTGCTCATGATTGCAACGTCAATTTTTTCAATCAGTTGGAAGTGGATTCAGGAAGGAAATGAATTTTTATTGTTGGGAATCAGCGGTAAATCTGTTGAGCTGGGGTTTAGGATTCGAGATTCTTGGCTACCGGTAAAGTTCTACACCAATAATAACTATTTTTTGTTCTTTGTAGATGCAAATGAGATCTTAAGGATTTATCAGCTTAGACCATCATCCGGTTCCTGTATTTTGAAGTCAAGACTGGATTATACATTTAATCCTGAATGGGGAAGACCGCTTCGAATCGATCCTTATGAAGATGAATCGTTGGATGAAATCGCCATTCGATTTGAAGATGAAAAAACAAGAGTTTTTTCTTTTAACGCAGATGAAAACATCATAGAAATGGTTCGAGAGCATTATTGAAGCTTCCCAAAATTTTGAATCAATAAAAAACCCCCTCCAACGGAGGGGGTTTTTTTATAAACTTTTTATTGTAAATTTTTATTAATAATCTCAAGTTTCTCTTTCAAAGTAACCATAAAATCTTTTAGATCCTTTTCTATCTCGTCTATTTTACCTTCATCTGCATTTCTTTCAAAAATCTCTGCCGACTTCATTAACCTTTCAAAACTTAAATTAGCAGCCTGACCTTTTAAGGAATGAAAGAGATTGATCAGTATTTCAGGCTCTTGTTTAGAAATGTCAATTTCTTCCAGTATTTTAATTTTTTCAATTGTATCAGTTCTAAATAGATCTATAGCATGATTTATTAATTCTTCGTTCTCGGCTAATCGTTTGTACACCTAATTTCCCGGTCAAATTATAACTATGTTGGTAACTCAAGACCAAAAGAAGATAGAATATGTCTTTGAGGCTTAGTAATCTCCGTGAAAATGTGACCATATTTACCAGAGTATTTGATCTTGGTGAGCGTTGCCATCTCACCTAAGAGTTCACGAATCGTATACTTTTCAATGAGATTGGACGCTCTCATCTTTTTACGAAGTGCACTCATCAGTATTGATGCAATAAACTGGACGAATAGTCTGCCATCCATTGCAGCGGAGTCATGAACACGCAAGCGCCTCATATCCAGCTGATTTTTGAGATCATTAAAACACTTCTCAACCACATCCTTGTTTCTGTATACCATCAACGCTTCTAGCCCAACTTTCGAGACAACAAGAAAAAATAAGAAAAAACAACAAAAAATAAGCTTGAAAAAATCTTGAAAGGTTCATGAAAAGGGAAAAGATAAAAAGGGTTTTCGGAAATAGTGACCTAATTATGAA
>JAYEGQ010000015.1:0-5763 GCA_034659095.1 Thermotogota bacterium | reverse complement strand
AAACGGTGGAAGCCTTTTAAATGAGGACAAAACAGAATTTACATTGAACAGAAAAGAAAACATCGACACCCTTCAGTTCATGGTAGACAGAGTTCAAAAGTATAACGTCATGCCCAACGACGCTCAACTGGCAGGTATGGGAGACTGGGACCTGTTCATAGCCGGAAGACTGGGTATGATTGTGACCGGAATCTGGGCTCTGCCAACATTTATTAAAGATTGTGATTTTGATTGGGATATCGAAGTGGAACCGGGTAACCTTGCAAAATCTACACATTTCTTCTCAAATGGCGTTGTCGTCAGCAAAGATGCCAAAAACAAAGAAGCTGCGTTCAAATGGATAAACTTCTTGTCATCAAGCAGAGAAGTTGCTAAGATTAGAATCGATGCCGGTTGGGAATTACCTGCAGTGACCTACCAGGACATTTTGGATGATTATATCTCACAGACTCCCCCGGAAAACAGAGAAGCGGTCTTTGAATCACTGAACTATCTCGTAACACCTCCAGTTATAGAGGAAATCGCCGAGATGACAGATATCATCAACAGGCATTTGGATGAAGCAAGATATGGAGAAAAGACACCTGAAGAAGCTTTAAATGCAGCACAAAAAGAATTAGAAGAAAAAATCAACTTGAAATAATAAACAATAGCTGGTACTCTTTTTGAGTGCCAGCTATTCATTCTCTTTAGAGTTTAGGAGGAAGACGTGGCTAAAAAGGCAACCAAAGAAGTAATGAAAGATTTTAACTTAAAACTTTTATTAAAAGAAATATATTATTCTAAAGGCATAGACAGGGCTTCTCTATCAAAAAAGACGAAGTTGAGTCCTGCCACGGTGACAAATCTGGTTGCTGAATTGAAGGAGCAAGGAAAGATCAAAGAAGTCGGTAATGCCGTTTCAACAGGGGGAAGAAAGCCGATTATCCTGGCTATAAATCCCGGTTACCGATACGTCATCGGCATTAAGATAGGCTACGGTTATATCAACTTCATGCTTTCAGACTTAAACGGAACGGTGAAATCGGTTGAACAGAAGGCATATGATCAGATTACAACAAGTCTGATTATAGACGAACTGAAGCTGCAATGGCAGTTATGGAAAGAAGAATATGGTATAGAATTTCTTGGTATCGGTGTGGCTGTATCTGGAGTTGTTGATTCAATCAACGGAACGGTTATCAATTCTTATCTACTGAAATGGAAGAACGTGAAACTTGCAGAATCACTTAAAAGGGAATTTTCAGTAGATGTGCAGATATTAAACGACGTGGATTCCTTTGCTTTGGCGCAAATGTGGAAAGGCGAAGCCTATCAATATAAAAACGCCGCTTTTTTAACCCTTGGAGTGGGAATCGGAGGCTCTATCATCCTGAATGGAACCCTTTTATCCACTTACGGAACGGTCACGGAATTTGGGCATATTACTGTGAGAGAGGATGGCATCAAATGCAATTGTGGAAGTAGGGGATGTCTTGAATCGGAGGCTTCATTTAAGGCCCTTTCAGAAAAGATAAACCTGGGCACAGCATCCACGAAACTCAAAGCGGCATTTCAAACAATGAACGATGCTGAAAGCTCTGAAATAGATTTTATCAAACGAGCATTGATAGAAGACAAACGGACTGTTCTAGAAATATTCAGAGAATATTCGCGTTTAGTCGGAATTGTTTTAAAAGATATCATTAACATCTTTAGACCTGATTATTTTTTAATCGGAGGAGAGGCAATGGCCTTTTCCGATTACTTTTACAAAGATACCGTAGAATTTGCAAAAAGAAACTGTTTCAAGGGTTTATCGGACAATTTGCTGTTTGACAAAGACCATATAGGAGAGAACGCCTGGACGTTGGGCTGTATATACAAAGTGATTGACAGGGATATGTTTAATTCGAATATAATCAATGCTTAAAATAGAGGAGTGAGGCTATGACAAACTTTATCCATTTACCATACGGCACACAAAATCCATACGACAGTGAGTATAAATACGAACGAGATCCATATATACCTATAGCAGGAGAAAAAGTGATCCTCAATTACGTAACAGATCGTGGTATTCTGGGACAGAGAAGTTGGGTTGAACTGGTGGTAGGCGATGAACAAACGCGCATTATTCGCTCAGAGTGCAGAAGAAATGTTCCCGAAGGTCCCCTTTGGTATGCAAAATTTCAAGCTCCCAAAACGGGCACAAAAGTAACATACCGTTTCGGTTTTGGCAGAGGATTGAAGACCGCCGAGTATTCGGATTGGTATGAATTTACCGCCAAAGAATGGACAAGTATTGAAGACAAATTTAAAGTCACCGACGAGATTTTATCATTCAAACCTGAACACTCCACGAAAACAAAAAAGGAAAGAATAAAAACGATCAAAGCCTTAACGGACGGAAAAAATTATTTTGACATGACATTTACCATTCAAAGAAAACCAGGAGAAAACTTCTATGGGTTGGGAGAACACTATGACTCTTTGACACTCCAAAACGAAGATTATTTTGCATTCGTTTACGATCAATGGAAAGTCCAAAAGAAAAAGGGCTATGCCCCTGTACCGTTTATTTTTTCAGATAAAGGATTTGGTCTCTTTTTTGATACCGGTTATGTGACAAAATACACCTTAACCGAAGATGAACTGATAGTAAGCGTATTTTCAGGAGATTTGCCCATTCAGCATTTAGACCTACATTATTGGGAAAAAGACAACCCTATAGAATTAATCAAAGAAATGTACAAGGTTTCAAAACCCACATTACCACCCAAATGGGCCTTTGGCCCTTGGCTATCTGCTAATCAATGGAATTCGCAAAAGAAGATGGAAGCAGTCCTTCAAAAGGTCACGGATTTAAACCTTCCCTCAACCGTTGCTGTCATCGAGGCATGGTCGGATGAACAGAGTTTTTACATCTTCAACGGGGCAGAATATAAACCCGTTGGTGGAGAGGAAGCCTTATCGCTGAAGGATTTCAATTTCAACGATCCTTGGCCCGATCCCAAAAAAATGGTGGATGCCTATGAAAAAAAGGGAATCAAGATGGTCTTGTGGCAAATCCCTGTCTTGAATTCTCCCGAAAAAATATCCAAGCAGCATGAGAATGATAAAAAGTACGTGACAGACGAAAAGTTGATTGCCTTTAATAAAGATGGCAGTCCTTATCAAATCCCAAAAGGCAAATGGTTTGAGCACAGCAACGTCGTTGATTTCTTTAAGGATGAAGCAAAGCGTTGGTGGCAGTCAAAGAGAAAATACCTGTTCGATGAAATTGGCATTGCCGGTTTAAAGACAGATGGGGGAGAACATCTTTGGGGTAGAGACACGCTTGTCAATGACAACGAATCAGCGGCAAAAACGAGAAACCTTTATCCTGAAGTCTATTTTCGGGCAGCTAAAGAGCTTGTGGGCGATGATTGCTTGCTTTTCAGTCGGGCAGGCTACACCAGGTCTCCAAAGTCAACCATATTCTGGGTGGGGGATGAGGATTCCAATTTTGAAGCCATGCATGACAATTTCATAGCCGGTTTGAACGTATCCATTTCAGGGAATCCGTTCTGGGGATGGGACATTGCCGGATTCAGCGGAGAACTCCCCTCGAAACAACTGTATTTGACAGCTCTCTGGAACTCCATCTTTGTGCCCATTTTTCAACTCCATTCCGAAGACCCTCAAGATCCTGTCCCTTCCGCTGAGAGGACTCCCTGGAATATGGCAGAAGTTTATGATGATCCTGAGATCATTAACATATACAGGCGGGTGGTTTCTCTCAGGATGTCACTGTTGCCGTATATTTACAAAGAAGCCTCATATGCCGCTCAAAACTCTGTCCCCTTAACCACACCCATTTTGGGGATGGACAAGTGTTCCAACCTCTGTTACTATTTCGGAAGGGATATGATCGTTTTTCCAAGGCTTTCCGAAGAAAAAATAGATATTACCATAGAGCTTCCTGAAGGCGGGTGGATCAACCTCTGGACGGGGGAAAAGGTGGATGGCAAAGAAAAATTATCCTTCACAATGGATAAATCGCCCCAAGTCTTTGTTAGAGAAAATGCAGCTGTTGAAGTCAATGTGGATGAAAACACCGATTTGTTTTCCCCCAAATGGGGCTTGGAAGAGAACGGTGTCATTTTCTTTGCTCCAAAGGAAAAAGAATACCAGTTCCAAAATTATCGAAACGGAAAGGTGAAGTTTTTAGGATATATAGCAAATTCTTTTAGTGATGGCATCATTGACATCAATTGGGAAAAAATCTAAAGACAGGGAAAGGAAGAATATGGATTTACTTGAGACCTCTATTAAAATAATAAAGGAAAATCAACATGAAAGTGGGGCTTATATCGCCAGCCCCAACTTCTCTCAATACGGTTTCAGCTGGTTAAGGGACAGCTCGTTTATAGCTGAGGCCATGCTTTATGCAGGTGAAACGGAATCTGCCAAACGGTATTTTGAATGGATAGAAGGGGTAATCGACAGGTATTCGGAGAAAATAACAAAAACACTATCCAAAAACACCGAAGACATTACCACCGAAGACTACCTGCCCACTCGCTATCGCCTGGACGGCAAGCTCAACAACGATAATTGGGAAAATGCCCAAATCGACGGCTATGGCACTTATCTTTGGGCGATAAACGAATATTCAAAAAGGCAAGATTTTCCATTTAACATACAGCCTATTCAATACATCAGCGAGTACCTGAAAAAATTATGGAAGCTTCCTTGCTACGATGCATGGGAAGAAGAAAAATCAGCCATACACACATCCACACTGATTTCAGTGGCAGCAGGATTAAAGGCCGCAGAAGAACTTCTGCAAAGAACAACAGATTGGAAAATCATCGTAAAATACATAGAAAAAAATCACACAAAAGATGGAAGATTAATCAAATCAACACTCAATGACGGCGTAGATGCCAGTCTAATATGGGCTGCCTGCCCCTTTAAGCTTTGGTCAAATGATGACCCCCTGATCGTTAAAACCATCCAACAAATAGAAAGTGACCTCAATTTCAACGGCGGCATCAAACGATACCTGAAAGACTCCTATTACGGTGGCGGTAGCTGGATCCTTCTATCCGCAAACCTTGGAGAATACTATAAACAAACGAAACAAACAGAAAAATTTAAACAGATAAAAGACTGGATAGAAAGACAGGAAACACAAAAACAGGAACTACCCGAACAAGTCAAAGAACATTTACTGTTTGAAGATTATTATGAAAAATGGGTCAAAAGATGGGGAGAAATCGCAGTACCCCTAATTTGGTCACATGGGAATTATATCAAGATGGTGGGTTAGTTAAGGCCTGTTTAAACAAAAGGAACGGCTCAATATATAAGTGTTATAATCAAAAAGGAATTCTTTTAACGAAAGGCAATGAAAACAATGGAAAAAACAGATATAGAATTAGTCAAAAGCCAAGCGTAAATTGATTGGACGTGTGGATAAACAAACAGGCGAGATTGTTCCCACAGATGGTAGAGGAAAAAGACGAGGGCAAAAGAGTAAACAAAACACCACCGAAACGCTTGAACAATGAAACCAAAAAACCAAGGGGACAGCCCCCCTTGGAAATTTTTTGTACAGAAATAACAGTCAGCGAGAACCGTCCCCCTCTGCCTTTTCTGCCTTTTTTTGGGGGTGAATATGTTGGCTCCCTCACTTTGTATCGCTTGTCGGCCATACTCCCTCTGAGTGAAGACGGGTTAGGGTCTCCTGAGCTGCCGTTACATCGTTTGTCATCCAAGCTCAGCCATAGGCTCAGA
>JAYEGQ010000014.1:0-5792 GCA_034659095.1 Thermotogota bacterium | reverse complement strand
GGAAAACACAAAGGCAAAGACAAGCTCTCTAAAATGGGACGCAAACGACTCAAAACAGCCTTTTTCCAGGCGGGATTATGTTTAATCGCCAACAACGACGCCTTCAATCAAATCTATCGCTACTATAGGGCTTGCTGAAAAACTCAGAACCCTCACTGATAAAGACTTTGAATTATAAAATCTTCAAAAGCGAAATCCTCAAATCATAAACGGCTAACACCGCCTCCGTTGACATATTATTCGCAATTCCCTGAATGAACAAATCCCCCTGGATCAATTGAATGATGTTGATCAGTTCATTTAAACGCTTTGGATTGGCGATCAGTTGCTCGGGAATCATATGAGAGGCTCTTTGAATCAACCCGTCTCGGACTTTTTGCCGTTTACTATCAAAATAAATTTTTACTTCCTTATTGATACCGAGATACATATTTCTAAAAAATTGTTTGTGTTCATCTTTGGTCAACAGCTCCAGATTAAATTTGAATACTTCCCTGAAAAAACCAAGGAAATCAAGCTGTTTCATTTGAAAAAGTTCGATGGTAAACGCAATAGTCCTGTTTTCGAAAATCGTATCCAGTAAATAACAATAAAAATCAAGTTTATCCTCAAAATACAGATAAAAGCTCCCGCGTGCTATTCCTACGTTTTTGATGATCTGATTGATGGAGGCATCAGCGAACAATTTGTTTGAAAATTCTTCAATCCCAGCCTCGACGATTCTTTTCTGTTTTTCCTCATCTAATTTTAAAAAAAGTTCTTTCATATCGATACCACCATATGACAAGTTGTCAGTATTATAGCATAAAAACTAAAAGCTTGACAAATGACACGTTGTCATGTATAATCAAAATATAATGACACCATGTCATTTTAAATACTGAACATCACGGAGAAGAAGTGATGCCTTTGGAATATCAGTTTGCAACGGCTCAGGAGTTTGATGCCCAGCTGGAAGAGGTCGTTGTTTATGAGAAAGACGGTGTCGTTGTAACGGCTGTTAAAACCTATCATCCACCAATAGAACCCGTTTTTGGCTATGTAGTCGAGTATGATGGCAAGAAAGTCGTTATTTCTGGTGATACGCTGGTAACGGACGCCCTGACTCGACACTCAAACAATGCTGATTTACTCGTGAGGGATGTTATGAATTATGATCTTGTGACCTTGATGGAAGAAACATTCAGAGAGATAGGTGATGATCAGCTCTCCAAAATCATGTATGACATTCGAGAATATCACCCGGATGTTGCGGATGTTGCATCAATGACAGAAAAGCAAAATCTAAAAAGAATGGCACTTACACATTATGCACCGGCAGCACCTTATCAATCCATGATGGACAGATTCTACGTTAATCCCATAAAAAAGAGATATGATGGAGAACTCTACGCCGGTAGTGACGGAACGATTGTTGTCTCCCCATGGATGATTAGAAAGGGAAGACACTGCTTATTATCGTTTGAAAACGGCAGAATGAATGATGAAGTATTTTGGTTTACTGGCAGCTGATCAGTCATTTTTTAAGGAGGTAATAACTATGAGGAAAACAGCAACAACGATGATTGTTTTATTGATTTGTTCCACCATTATGTTAGCGGCATTTTTGAACACAGACATAAAGGTATTTGCACTAACCGATGAAGCACTTGAAATTTATACTACAGCAGACGGGGTTGATTTTGTCAGAACACCTGATGCTTTTTTCGTAGACTTGCCTGATTGGCCATATGAAGCAAAATACGTCGAGATAGACGGTCTGCGTCAGGCTTATGTGGATGAGGGCAGCGGTGAATCCGGTGAAACCATACTGCTCTTACATGGTCAACCGAGTTGGTCCTATTTATATCGAAAAATGATCCCCTGGCTGGTGGATGAAGGTCACAGAGTCATCGCCATGGATCACCTGGGAATGGGACGCTCCGACAAACCTGTTGAACTGGATTATCATTCTTATGACAATCATGTGTACAGACTGGAACAGTTTATTATCAAGCTTGGTTTAAGAGATATCACAGCTTTTGTACAGGATTGGGGAAGCCTTATCGGGTTGAATGTGATTGGCAATCATCCGGACTGGTTCGCGCGGGTTGCTGTGGGTGATGGTGCATTGCCACCGGTTCCCGAAGGTGTTGTTATGTTTCCGCTTCCTGAGGATGAAGAGGAGGCTATTGAGAGTTTTAAAAAAAGGATAGGCCTGATACCGGCACAACAACCTGAATTTTATGATGAAAACGGGAACCTGAAAGCCTTGTTACGTTTTTCAAGGAATGACAATTATTTCGGGAATTGGATATTATTCTCTCGCAAAGCGGAAGACTTCCGTGCTTCCACCATCGTTGAAGCGATGACGTATTTCCCCCTGTTTGAAGCCGAACGCGATGCCTATGATGCGCCATTTCCGGCACGTATTACTATGGCAGCTCCTAGAAGCTTTCCCGGTCTTGCCAATACACTGGGCGGGAAAACTTCAAGTGCGATTGAGGGGCTTAAAGCCTACGAAAAACCGTTTCTGACGATTTGGGCTTCCAATGATCCGGGGAATTTGGGGACAAAAGAAACGCAGCAGATCTTGATCGATTGGGTTCCCGGGGCACAGGGACAGAATCACACCAGACTCCCCGAGGCAAGTCATTTCCTGCAGGATGACCAAGGTGCTGAGATCGCTCAGCGGATCAATCAATTTATTGCATCAACGAAAGAAAAAGATCCGCAAACATCTGAAAGACTCAATCGCTACTGCGAATTCCTTTGTGCTTACTTGGACAACGGTAAAATACAACACATTGATGTTTGGAATACTGTCAATTTTAACAGCTGTCCCGATTTTGCCTGGAGTGAACGTGATCTTTCAGTCATAAAAAATGAGTTAAAGGCTTCCAGAATTGGTGACAACGGTCCACGTTACTGGGTAAACGACAAAGTAGAGAGTTTGGATGAAAATCCCGATAAGGGTTTTGAAGTGAGACAATTCGGAGATATCCTGATGGCAAAGGTGGCTACATTAGAACGTTCGTTCTCCATCGGAATGCTTTCGTTTGAAAATTTTTACACACCCAACACGGTCATGCGTAACACCAGTTATACCTACTTTTCAGATGATTGGGTATTTACCCTTACAGATTCGGATGGTCAAGTGTATGTCATGCAATCGTTCTCGCAGCAAGTAAACCCGGACTTAACTTATGAGAATCTCCATCATCTCGAAGACGTTCTTAACCTCCCCGAAGGGTGGTATTATGAACCGGTGTTGTTGGAGGAGGAACTGATACTGGAATCGCATGGAGAAACAACTGTCGTCAGCGATGATTTCCGTAATGTTTATCAGATCGTTCCGGGAGGACTATCTTAGTCAACTACTCGGCACTAAAGTACCGAGCTTGTTCTACTCAAGTTTCTGAGGAACATTAGACTGGTTGACAAGCAGCCCTTGAATTTCTAAATATTTTTCCTGGTCTTTGACAATACCGTTCAACAGAATATTGATAGCACCAACAATGTCGGCATGTTCCGTGTACTCGCAATTCGTACACTTGAATATTTCGCCATGATTCGGACGATTATCTTTCGTAGTGTTGCCGCAAACAGGACAGCGTTGCGAGGTGTAAGCAGGATCAACTTTGTCCATCTGGATACAGTTATGTAACAACGACTTGTATGCCAGTTTGTTTTGGAACTCATCAAACGGCCATTATTCCGCAATCCTGCGGTGTTCTTTGTTTTTACCACGATAAGTAATTCTGTTGGAACGTATTTTAACCAAGTCTTCCACGTAGAAATGCGTATCCTTGTATTGATTTATCAATTGTTTGGTTAGATGTAGCTATTCAGCCTGCTGAATAGCTACACGCCTTTACATCTTGCTTTTCAGAAAATGAGAAAAAAATAATCGAGTTATTGATCAATGCATCTGCAGATGTAAATGCAAAGGATGCTGAGGGGAATAGTCCTCTATTTTATGCAGCCCGCTATTCAGAGGATGCGAATTTGATTAAAATGCTCATACAGAATGGGGCTAACATATACTCGGTTAACAGAGAAGGAGATACCCTGTTAACTTATACAGAAAAAAACTCATAGAATGAAGCTGTAATAGATTACATAAACAGTCTTTTCTAAAGACACAAATGTGACTTGGAGTTTTTGAAATCAGAAAAAAACAAGTTATATTAATCCATCACAGCTTTGTGCAAATTGCTCTATTTACAATGAGCCCCTAATTCTCGATTTTATAGATTTGTGGAGATTGGGCATTAAATGGGGTTCTTTGAGGTAAAACATTCGATTGTAAAGCTGGATTAATCCCTCCTGGAGTACCGGGTACGTAGTTCCGGTCAATCGTTCTCATATAGCAGAGATAATAGAGTTTTAAATAACTATTGTTGTTGACGGGATTATAAATAGATGGATCGAGTCCAATAACAGTATTCCAATGATTTTGTGTGCTTGTGTAGTATTCCATTTGAAGGATGAAATCACTTGAAAATTCAATGAACTGATCATCTGCTGCATTGAAATCATCATAGCGAGTACCACCTTCATATGCAACATCCCAATCTGAATAAGCGCTTTTATCGCTGGAGGTGGATGCTATCAACATATCCAGATTCTCAGGTGGTGTAGTTAAACTATCAAAATAATCCGTCCAGCTCCCCCCATGGCAAGTATCGATGATAACGGTAAAATTGATGGAACTGTAAAGATTCAAAAGAGCTTCGAGGTCTGCACAGGTAAAGCTACTTCCGCCGATACTCATATGGTAATCTCCACCATGTGCAACATAGTATAATGTAATATCCGTAACCTGGTTATCCCTTAAATCAACAATGGCTGCTTCAACATCAGTTGGTGCGTTTCCACGGCTTGAAACACTATAATAGTCAATATCTTTGACGTTGTCCGGTTCAAATATGAGTCCTTGAAAGGCATCAACCATTAAATCCTGCACATGATCGGTTTCATAGAACAAAATTTCCCCGGGGGTTAACCCGTTTGTGATAACGGCACCACAAATCCTCACACGTGGAATTAACGTGATTATATCCATTACTGCAATTGGAATATAAATTTCCCTGGGATTGTAAATCGTTGGGGTTGCCATTCTGAAACTCGCGTGTTCTTTCATGACCTGAACCGTTTCACCGTTGACCGTCGGATACCCGGTAGTAACCTCTTCTAATGTGATTTTACCACTTTTTCCGATTGAAACGATCTTCCCGGGATGACTGTAGAGCGCGCCCGGATTCTCATCGTAGTAAAAGAGCCAGCCACCTTCAGTTAAAGCCTGAAATTGTCTTTGCTGAATATTCGCTGAACCGGGGTCCTCCTCTCCCACAACATCGCCTTTCTGGACGGTTCCGCAGTAAGTTCCCACTGCATCCTCCGAATTTTCCTGAGTAGCACACCAGGTGATGAACTGAGCTTTGGCGGTTTCAAGTGTCAGTGTTACACCTACTGTACCTGAGCATGAGATGATAAATAAAAACACGGTTATTGAAAGAATAAACAGAAGTATGAAACTTGTTTTCCTTTTCATACGTTTCGCCTCCTTAGTTTTTTTGGGAAAACATCAAAACGAATGAAAATAAAGAAGAATAAAAAAATATCCTTACTGCATCAGGGATACTATTCCCATTAATATATTAGCATATTAGGGTTTCTATTTTATGTATTTTAATTTTATATCTAATTTTGTTGATTATATAGAGATTTGCCTGGAAAACAATGAATCTAAAGATATGGACGGTTATGCTCATAACCCAATTAACAGGATTATTTTTAGACAGTAGGTT
>JAYEGQ010000013.1:0-5812 GCA_034659095.1 Thermotogota bacterium | reverse complement strand
CCAGAGCTTTTCTTCTTCCATGCCATCCATGTCACATGCTTGTTCTTGACCATTTTGAATCAGATAGGGTTTGCTGATCCCGTGGAAGAGGATGAATACGGCACGCATTGTCGGGCGCTTGAGTACTCGGTTTTCTGCCCCGCGAATGACAGCGTCTTGTTCTCTCACTTTGTGAATCAGCTCCCGGTCCAGGAAATTATAGACCAAGAGGCTCAGCACCATGATCATGCTCAAGGCCATGATCCGTTTCGGACTTTTCAAAAAGACGTTGTCTACTGCGAATACCGGGTCTTTGAGAAATCGGAATCCTTTTTCCACCTGGCTCTGTTCTTTGTAGTAGGTCAATATCGTCTCTTCGTCTAAGGCAGTATCGTTGGTTACCAAGACAAAGCGTCCCATTTGTTCGAGCTTTTGGGAAACGGCCTGTTCATTGTATGTCAATAGGGTTTTGCTCCCCATGACCTGGATATTGGCTTTGGTATACACGGCACTATCGGCGATGTAAAGGGCTTTTTGATGGGCTTTTAAATTGCTTTGTATCCCTTTCACCGTTTTTTTGATGGTTTCGAAGTAACAGGGGATGCCGTGTTGATTGGTGACCAGGGAGATGAGATATTGATTCAGCTCAGGATGATTGTCTTTGGAGAGTCCTTGAGTGAGTTGAACCACTCCCGGTTCTTGTTCGGCGGGATCGTTTGGGTCTGCTTGGGGATTTTCCTGTCGAAGAATTCCTGTATGCCCAATGACTGTTGCTACTGGTTTTTCGGTTCTTATTTAGGGCTTGCTGAAAAACGAAAAAAACCCGAATTTCCAGACATACAATATTAACAACTAAATGCAAAACACCTTTTTTGAAGAGAATTTTCGTAAAACATCGAAAATATTGGATATTTGGGCCAAAAACCAAAAAATAACAAAAAAATTGAGAGAACTTCGGTAGTAGCTTTCCAAATTTGCCTTCCACTTCGTTTCTTTCACATGAATCCTGGTATTCCAGCTTTTTATGTGCCTTGGTCTTTTGTTCATCTTTTGGCGGTCTTCCCAGTTTTGGTCCCGAGAGTCGGATTCCCCGTTCGTTGCAATAAGCGAGGTTCTTTCGGTTTCTGTATAGCTTGTCTGCCAATACCGCTTCGGGATAATGGCTGTATTTGCCCGTTTTTGGCCTTTTTCCTTGCATCTATTATACCATATTTATCCCTTTTTTCCTCTTTTTATAAGGGGTTCGGGGTTTTTCAGCAAGCCCTAATTAGCATCTGTATCATCACTACACCTCCAAAAAAATTTTCCTTAATATAGCACAGTTTGTTTATATTTAACCATATGGATAAAATATTTCTACAATAAATTTTAAGGAAAGAATGTGCTATCGATCAACCAGTTCTATCAGTTGATCATGAATCAAACCGTTGGAACATATCATATTCTGATGGCTTAATACAACCGGTTGATTGTTCATCGTTGATGTTTTCCCACCGGCCTCTTGTAGTATTTTATTAGCTGCAGCAAAATCCCAGGCTTTTAATCCGGTTCCAACAAAAGCCTCCGAATGACCGGCTGCTACTTCACAAATTTGAAGCACAGAGGATCCAATAATTCTGAGTCTTTGTGATCTTTCAAATAACTTTAAAAACATTTTCAACTTTTTGTCTTTTTCTTCTGTTTCGTTTTTCAGGGTATGCGTAATACCTGAAGTAATTAAAGAGTGTTCTAATAAGGTGATCTTTGAAACAGTTATTAGGTTTCCATTTAAGTAAGCCCCTTTACCATCGTAAGCTTCATATAAGAAATCTAATTCAGGGCAAAAGACCACACCAAAAATCACTTGACCTTTATTTGCAAAAGCAATCGATACTCCCCAAAAAGGCGAACCATGCATAAAGTTGGCGGTTCCGTCAATGGGATCTATAACCCAAAGGTTTGTTGAATTCAAATCAATGCTGTGTGCTTGATTTTCTTCTGCATAAATATGATCGGAATCAAAAATTTCCTTGATGGATTCTATAATGAGTTTTTGAGCTAATTTGTCTAAGTTTGTTACGGGATCTTCTAAATGTTTATCCTTAAATTCTATCTCTAGTTGATCAAAATGCAAGTCGGATATCTTTTTTCCGACTTTCGTAGCTATTTGTTTTGCTAAATGGTATCTTTGTTCGACATCCATTTAATAGGTCCCATCTACTGATAAACCTTGAAGTATTTTCACGCCACTACTTGTTCCAAGTAAATCAGCTCCATTGGCTATCATTTTCTTTGCGGTTTCTAAATCACGAATGCCCCCAGCTGCTTTTACTTTGATGTTGTTACTGACAGAGTATCTCATTAAAGCCACATCTTCTAATGTTGCTCCGTGTTTAGCAAATCCCGTGGATGTTTTTACAAATTTAGCCCCAGCTGCTTCGGCAATTAGACAAGCTATAATTTTTTCTTCATTCGTCAGATTACATGCTTCTATGATGACTTTAACCGGTATGTTACCAGCGGTCTTAACTACTTTATGGATGTCAAAGAAAACGTTATCATAAGCACTATCTTTAAGTTTTCCCTGATTGATCACCATGTCAATTTCATCAGCGCCCATGCATATGGCGTTTTCCGTTTCCTTTGATTTGGTGAGAGAAGTATTCATGCCTAAAGGGAAACCGATTACTGTGACTACTTTTACTTCTGATTCACCCAAAAAATCCTTTGCTATTGGTATATAAGAAGGGTGAATGCATACGGATCGAAATTTGTGTTTTTTTGCTTCGTTACATAACGTTTTAATATCTTCCGAAGTTGCCGTGGCTTTAAGATTGGTATGTTCAATAGAAGATGTAATATCTTCAACAGTTACATCTTTCGCTTCTTTTTCTTCATAGACATAAGTATGGCTGATTTCTTTTGCTTTTGAAATTACATTGCCAATATGTTCATTCATACTATTTCACTCCTTTTAGCTATTCAAACTGTTCATTACACTAAGTGCGATGGATGTCAGTTTCGCCTGAGCTTTGTCAGCACGACTAACAATAACGATGGGGACTTTTGCTCCCATAATTAATCCTCCAATTGTACCTCCACCAATGTATTCAACGCTTTTTCCCAAAAAATTTCCACTGTGAATATCTGGCACTAAAAGTATATCGGCATCTCCAGCCACTTCAGATTCTATTCCTTTAACCTGAGCGGCAAAATTTGATAATGCGTTGTCTAAGCCAAGCGGCCCTTCAACAAGGCAATTTTTGATTTGATTTCTCTGATTCATTTTGCTTAACAGTGCAGCATCTAGTGTTTCAGGCATTTTAGGATTAACAACCTCTACTGCAGCTATAGGCGCCACTTTTGGCTTTTTAACACCAAGACTCCTCATTAAAGATACAGCATTATCTATAATTGAAATCTTTTCTTCCAAGTTAGGTTTAAGATTCATTCCCCCGTCTGTTATGGCAACGATTTTATTCAAGGTTTTGGTGGAAGCAACAGCTACATGACTTAGCAAGTTGCCAGATCTTAATCCCCAATCCTTATTCAAAACGGCTTTGAGTAATAGGGCAGTTTTGATCATTCCTTTCATTAATACTGTACCGGGGCCTTCGCTTATGTATTTAACACTTTTTTCAGCTGTTTCCTCCGAACTTTCAGTATGAATGATTTCATAATCGGTAATGGAAATGTTTTTTAAATTTTCTTCAATCTTTTGGGAATTTCCGATCAAAACAGCTTGTGTTATTCCCATTTCACTACTTTCTGCCAAAGCCTTCATTGCTTCAAAATCTTCTGCGCCTGCTAATACAACCTTTTGCTTTTGTGTTTTCTTTAGTTGATCAAAAAGTTCTCCAAAATCCTTCATTTCTTCCCCCTAAGCTTTATTATTTATGCCAAATAGTACCGTTTTTTGTTAAAACGTATAAACCTTGCTCTGCAAAAGTAAAGTCCTCGATACCGTTTGAAAATCTGTATTCAGTGATATCGTTATCTAATGCATTGAACCCGATCAGTTCATTGCCGCTTTTTGCAAAAAGTTTATAATTTTTGTCATCAAAAATAGCGGAATCAATATGTTTACCCAATTCTATCGGCAATGTGATCCTGTCTTCCAGAAGCATGTAATAGATAATTTTACCGTTTGAATCGATGATTCCTAGTTTAGTGCCTTCGATTAAAAAGACGCGCTTTATTTCAGATAAATCTTCATTTTGTAAATCTATAACCACTAATTGTCCTGGGTTATAAGGATTAGTAATACCCATGGATTGGTTGAAAAAGAAAAATAATCTGTCTCTTCTTACTGATGCAAAGTGCAAGTTATTTCCTTCGCCAAACTTAAAGGTTCTAACGGTTTCGGAATTTTCAACATCAAAAACTGATAACATGTCTTTGTCCCAATAAATGAAATAGCGCTCAGAACTATTGACTTTTTCTGCTTCAAATACTTCAAC
This sequence comes from Thermotogota bacterium, assembly GCA_034659095.1. Classification (GTDB taxonomy): domain Bacteria; phylum Thermotogota; class Thermotogae; order MWEM01; family MWEM01; genus JASUTC01. The sequence goes on along the minus strand of JAYEGQ010000013.1, from coordinate 1,394 downwards.
TGCATTATCAGATAATTTCCCATCGTGAAATGGGTAATAATTGTTTTTTTCACTATAAATTACGGTGGGGTTTTTCAATAGTCCTGATATAATAAAAGAATCATCAGCCAAAACTTTTTTTTCTAATGCGTCTGAAGCTGGTGAATATGTGAATAGGGTGTTATCCTGCATGATAACTGCTAATTTATTATTATATTCAAAGAAGCCATGAGGTGAATTGAAATTAGGCTTGTTTGATATTTCAGAGCCCGCTATTAGATTCCAACTTTTGAGATTTAAAAAGGTATCTACAGAAATCATATTTTCTTTATACCCGTTTAAATCTAATACAGCGTTTGGAATACTTGTTTTCCCCGTTTGTTTCAAAGAGCTGTTACAGATAAAGAGATTGCCTTTATCAGTTCCAAAAAAAATCCAATCTTTATCTATGTCTGCAGGATATATAGCATTAATTTTTTCGCTGGTAATTGTTCTTTGAATACCTCCTAAGATACCAACACTTGAATCTTCATCAACCCAATAAGTGTTTTCCTTATAACTAAAAACGAATCTAATTGCTGAATCTGAAACCTTTTTACTACTAATAATACCTTCTGTGCCTATTAATCCAACATTACCTTCTGAATCCCCATAAAGGAATTGCTCTCCTTCCTTCATGTCAGTATTAATTGCGGTTATATGATTTTTTGAGTATATGTTTTTTCCTCTGGTAAAATCAATTGTCATAATTTTCATTTCACCATTTTCCCTTAGAAGGAGTAAATAATCACCACTCCTGGAAAAAACAATCTCTTTTCCATTGGTAATTGGAAATTTATAACTATTTATTTGTGAGATATCCTTTGTTGAATAAAGGTTATCAACATCCCAAATTTCAATTCTGTTATTAAATAATATTGCTAATATATTGTACTTGGAAATAGAAGAATCGATTAACTGACTTCTTGAATAAGGTATGTTTTTTATCGTTTGTAAAAGTGGATTTACAATTCTCATATTAGAATCTCCAGCAAGAATATATCCAAAATCTTTATAAGCAACAACACTTTTCCAACCACCATATATCGCTTCAAAACCCTGTAATTCCTCCGTGGTTAGTTCTCTTTCAGATTTTTGTCCGCTTGGAATCGGTGTATCTTTTTTATCATCAACATCTCCAATGATTACTTTTCCATCAAAAACAACTGCAAATTCCTCTTCTTTTTGTTCTTCTGCTGGTTTATCCATTTCAGAAGATTTTTGAGTTTCTTCTTTCTCAATTTCCGATAAGTTGATGTTTGTATCATAATAACCCTCTGATGTTTCTGTGGGTTTCTCTTCTTCAGTCGTTTTTTCTACTTTTGTTTCTTCTGTTTGGATTGATTCTTTCATTTCTTCGAGTGGTTCTTTTGCCG
>JAYEGQ010000012.1:0-5874 GCA_034659095.1 Thermotogota bacterium | reverse complement strand
TGGAGGTGTTTTCCGCCGTTTGCTGGAGCATGGAATTGGATTCATCCAATGTGGCGGAGGTTTCTTCCAATGATGAGGCTTGCTCCGAGCTGCCTTCGGCCAGCTGCTGGCTCGCGGATGAGAGTTGTTCGGAGCCGGAGGCTACTTGCTCCGCACCGTCTCTCAGGTTGTTGTTGATCCTTGTCAAAGGTCCTACGATGCTTCTGACGATGAGGATTGAGATAACAATACCGGATGCAATCCCGACAATGGCCAGTATCAGAACCAACGTAATCGTCTGCTGCTTGGTGATCTGCATTTGGTTGTCCTGTAGGTTCATAAAAATCTCGACTTCAGCGAGGAATTTCCTCGCTGAAGTTACCATTTCATCCAGATATTCCTGTCCGGTGTTAGAAGCTTCAACATTTTTGTTAAAGGCAGCAATGTATTCATTTCCGCTGTCCTCAATCTCCCGATACTCCGCCTTGTGCTCCTGAAGATCTGCTTTTGCAATGGCCGCTTCCAATTGATTGTTGATCTGTATCATCTTGGTGTTCATCTCGTCTGTATATTCCATATCATGACGTAACTGGAAGTTCTTTTCGATGATCCTGGCCTCAAGAACATATTCTGTTAATAGATCCGCATCGTCCACTTTTTCAATATTCTGAGCAATTTCTTCGGTGAGGGCATCAGATTGGAGTATCTCATTCAAATGACTCTGCTGATCAATACTCATCTTCTCAGCCAGCTCAATGAATCGGCTCGCCTCTTCATTCAATGTATCCCGTGTTGTTGAGATATCCCCGTTGAAATTCTTGACATATTTGTCAAAATTTTCCTTATAGGTTTCAGCGTAGCTCTTCATTGTATTCAATCGGTTAATATCTTCAACCTCTTTCAATTTTCCTTTTGTCTCCGCTATCTGGGAGTAAATATTGCCGAATACATTTCCCAAGTTCTGAATCGATTCGTTATCGGTTCGAATGACAAAGTTTTTTTCATACCGTCTTGCCTCCAATGCGTATTCGGTTAATTTGTGCGCATCCCTGGTCGTTTCCACTTTAGCTGAATAGTTAGTCATTCCATTCCACGCAAAAAAACTGACCAAAGCTATCACGGCTATTAAAACAATAAATCCAAGCCAGATCTTTACAGAAAGTTTCATTTTAATTCCAAACATTCCCATCACTCCCCCGTCTCTTTTGATTTTTCAGTCTTTTCCGGTTCTTTCGCTTCTTCCGCCATGAAGGCCATCTCTTTTTCGGTCAGCACCTTTTCTATGTACTGGGGCATTCTGGGAATCTCAGTGATTTCCGTTTTGCCGATGATTTCCTGCACTTTCAGTTCAGGAATGCCATATTGTTCTTTACCAAGACGCAATGTCAGGTATATACCTGCTTTGGTTTTCATGAAACTCACCTCCGAAAGTGACTGCTTATTGACTTATTGCTCATAGCTTCTGATGAGTGATTTTGCGTCCAGTATCAGGGCAACGCTCCCATCTCCCAAGACCGTTGCACCTGCACAATACTTGACCTTTTTAAAGTTATCTTCCAGTGATTTGATGACAATCTGGTATTTTCCGATGACTTCATCGATAATCAAGGCAATATTGCTTTTTCCTGATTGAACGATGATTAGCATGTCCTTTGTACCGTCATTGAATCCCAGATGTTTACTCAAATCGATAACAGGGATATAAGCATTTTGAAATTCGATGGTTTTTTTGTCATTTACACGATGAATTTTATTCTCTTCAATGGGAAGGAATTTAACAACGGATTGAATGGGGACAATCAGCTTATTGTATCCGGCACTGATAAGGATTCCCTCTATGATTGCAAGGGTTAAGGGGATGTGGATGGTAAAGGCACTTCCCTTTCCGGGAACGCTTCAGATATCGATTTCGCCCTGTATGGAATTGATATTGTCTTTGACAACATCCATCCCTACACCTCTACCGGAGATATCCGTGACCTTTTCAGCAGTGGAAAAACCCGGTCGAAAGATCATCTTGTTGGCTTCTTCCTGACTCAGGGCCTTTCCATTTTCAATCAAGCCTCTTTCCAGCGCCTTTTTTGTCACTGCTTCTTTATCGATGCCTTTGCCATCATCGCTGATTTGAATTAACACCTCACCATTTTGATGGCTGGCCTCAAGGATGATTTTTCCTTTGGGGTCTTTCCCGGCCTTTTCCCTTTCCTCCGGGCTTTCGATTCCATGATCCACACTATTTCTCAACATGTGTTTTAACGGGTCTTTTATCTTTTCTGTGATGGTTTTGTCCAATTCTGTACTTTCACCAAGGATCTCCAGCTCAATTTCTTTTTCCTGCTTTTTGGCAATATCTCTGACCAGTCTTCTGAAGGGAAGGAGTGTATCCTTAATGGGTACCATTCTGGTATCCATGACATCTTTTTGAAGGTTTTTGATATAACGGTCCAGTTCGGTGAGTGTGGCCTCTTCCTCCAGGTCCATCCATCCCTTCTGCTCCATGATCTGTCTGATTCGGGATTTGACGACCACAACTTCCCCAATGGATTCGATTATACGATCAAGCTTTTCGGTATCAATCCTTAAGGTATTCGTTCGTTGTACTTTTCTGATCTGTTCCTGTTTTTCAGCCATTGAATCGACGATCTTTTTTGTGACCTTACCTTCCTTGACCAATTCCTCTCCAATTTTCATATGCCGGTCCATGGCCTCTTCTATCTCCGCTTCATCAAGATATCCTTCTCTGATTAAAAGCTCTCCAATTCTGGATTCTTCAACCACTTCCAGTTCATCTTCTTCAATTTTTTCGATATAAATATCGTTATCCATGGCGGCAAACATGAAGACATCATCGATGGGCTTTCTACCGTGAGGGGATTCCACCATGATCTTCCAGGAGAGTTGGTTGTCGAAGGGGTTTAAATCGGGAAAGAGGGGAACATTCCTGATCTTCATAGCTGTACTGATGACTTGGCAATGTTTAGAAAGGTCTTCAATCAGTAAAATAGGATCCGTACCGGTTTCGTAGACATCCGAGCGGAATTTCAACTCTATTCTGAAGAAGGATTTTCCCACCAAACTTTCAAATTGTTCCTCCTCAATTTCCTCTTGCTCATCCTCGCGGGAAACGGCTTTGGTGATATCCTTAATCATCTTCTCCACTTCATTTATCTTAGCCTGATCCGGTGGTTCACCTTTTGAGGAAATGGCGTTGATCATTCCGTTTAAAATATCCTTGGATTGAAAAAGCACCTCAATGATTTCAGGGCTGTTTTTTAACTTTTTGTCCCTGAGGTCACTAAGGAGGTTTTCCAGTTTATGGGTGAAGGATTCAACTTCTGTGAGGTTTACAAACCCCGCACTCCCCTTCAACGTATGCATGCTTCTGAAGATGGTTTTTATCGCCTCTTCATCGTCTGGATTTGCCTCCATGTTCAGAAGCTCGCCTTCCAGAATGGTTAATTGTTCTTCTGCATCTGAAAGAAATACCTCCAGCATCTCAGAATCAAAATCTGACATTTTATCACCACCGTATAGAGTACTATCTGATTACTTTTTTTGAAACTTCCAGTAATTGCTCGGGCTTAAAGGGTTTGACAAGCCATCCCGTTGCACCCGCTTTTTTCCCTTCCATTTTCATATTGGCCTGGGATTCCGTTGTAAGGACAAGGATTGGCGCGAATTTGGCATTTTTGGTCTTTTTGACCTCTTTGATAAATTCCAATCCACCCATAATCGGCATGTTGATGTCGGTGATAATCAGGTTTAACCGATTACCACCGGCATAGAATTTTTCGATCTTGTCAAGTGCATCTTTCCCGTTTTTTGCGTCGATTACTTCGTAATCCTTTTTCAACGTCATCTTTACAGCCACTCTAACTGTGGCTGAATCATCGACGATTAAAACTGTTTTATTCATTTTCCACCTCTACCACTTCTAATTCCAAAACATGCAAAGCGCCGTATTTTGCAAACAACTCTTTCATATCTTTTGATATCCTGATCTTGCATTCCCATTCCTTTGAATCTCCATATTTTTGTAAGGATACCAACAACTGCAATCCGGCCGTGTCAATATCCTCTATCTCACTCAGATCGAGCAACAGATCCTTTTTTCTGCCTTTTGTAAATCCCTTCAGCTTTTCCATCACATCTTCCACGTTGTAAACGGTAAGTTCTCTTTCCAGTTTTACAGTCATACTATCTCCCCCTTAGAACAGGGTAAACTCACCACCTTCTGTTCCCACATCCTCAATGTCCAAATGATCGCTGGCCTTTACCCGTTCCCTGTAGGTTGTAAATTTCTCGCTCAACTCTTTCAGGGCGGGGTCTTTTAAAAATTCCTCGTGATAGTCGGGGACCTCACTTTCGAATGCAACGATTTGTTCGTAAATATCCGAATTTTTTTGCTTGAGTGCTTCAAGACCCTCGTTGAACTTGTCGTGGATTGAATTGATAAAGTCCATTGAACGTTCGAATTTTGACATCATCTTTCTGTACTCACCATCCGTTTCCGAGATAACACTCTCCATGCTGACAAAGAGTTTTCTAAGCTCATCCTGCTTGATGAGATCTGTACTGCAAGTTTTGAATTGATCAAAATGTTCTGCGTTTTCCTGATAGAGTTTAAAGATGTTTTTGGATATTTGATTGAGTTCAACGGTTGTATTCGTAACTTTGATAATGGCTTCGTCAAATTCAGCCCGGATATCCTGTGCCTTCTTCCCCATTTGATTTTCAAGTCTTGCCAATTCTGCCTTGATAAGAATATTCATGGTTCTAAATCTTTTCACCAGTCGCATGGCATTGCTTACCTCATCATCCAGTTCCATCACATTTTCCTTGAAATTGATAAAGCTGCCACGAATATGAACCAACCCTTCCAAAATCTCTTGCATGAAGATGGTGTTTTTTACCGTTATGATCATGACTTCCTGGATGATTCTGTAAAGAGAATCTCTGTCTTCTTGAGAAAAATAAACTGAGAATTTCCGGGCGGGTGTTGTGATCTCCTGGTCAAAATTCCTGACAAATGTGTTTAATTCCTCTGAAACCTTTTCAAATGAATCTGAGAAGTCTTTGATGGATTCTGAAAGGATGTCCCGCGAGATTTCCAGCACGAATTTCAGAAAACTTAATTCCTTTGTTGAATCTGTGTCTCCCTTTACCCTCTCTTCAAACTGTTCAAAAAATTCAATGATGTGCTCCATCTGTTGTCTGAAAATATCCTGTCCCACCATATTGGCCAATATATCCGGAAAAGAATCAGCAGCGTTTTCAGTTCCCGCTTTCATCGACTCCTGAAGCTCGATCAAGTTATCCTCAACCGAACTGAACCGTTCAATCAGTTTGTGGAAGTCTTTTTTCATGGTGGTGAATTCCCCAAAACTATCCATTGTTTTTTTAAAAGAGGCGATATCCGGGAAACTTTTGTTGATGATCCGTGTGATGTTGTCAAAATGCTTGACCAGCTTCTCGGACTGTCTTTCAATTTCCCCAGATAATATTGAAAAAGCACCGCCCTTTACACCAAGCTGCGAAGAAGTGATGGATGCGTTCAAGGCGATTGAATTAAGGTCCTCCAATGCATCTTCTACAGAATGGGCTTGGTTAATCACCTTTTCCACAAAGGAATTCTTACCGGTGCTCTGGAAGATGTTATTGAAAACATAATCAACGTCATCCACCAAAGTAGTAATGTTTTTTAATGAGCTGACTACACTGTTTCTTAAACTGGAAAGTTTGCTTAAAAAGGAGGCATCCTCACCGGTCCCGTCACTCTTGAGCTGGCTGAGAAATTCAGATATAAAGGCGATAACACTTTGCGTTTCAGCCTCAAATTTCGGAAGTGATTCATAAACGGAACTACTCAAGCTCTCACTGTCCGCTATGCTTTCT
>JAYEGQ010000011.1:0-5941 GCA_034659095.1 Thermotogota bacterium | reverse complement strand
TTCCATACTGCTTTGTGCAATTTGCCCCATGATCAATGTGCCAGTAGCATCAAATACTAACCCCAGACCGAAAAGAATGGTATGAAAAACGGACAACATCCCTCTTTTTCTCTCCATAAAGACACCCGATGTATAAAAAACCAAAGCCAAACTAATCGTTATGATCGCCGTAATAAGCACCAAAACACCTCCGTAATTTTACAAGTGATTATACATGACATAAAATTTTTGTCAAATATAATTAGGGCTTGCTGAATAGTGATAATCGAGTAGGGTGATGTCCGAGGCATCCCCCGGACACTATCCCTCCCACAGAACCGTACGTACGGGCCTCGTATACGGCTCTTGGTCAATAGTATCACTCATAATAGTGTGACAGAATCCCGGTTTTATATGTTCCAAGATCAATTAAGCCTTTCTCATCAAACCATTTGTTCGGTATGGCTTGGTGGATGGTCGTACATCTCGCATTTCTCCATCTTTTCATGGAGATTTTCTTGACTTCCCGCCAATACCCGTTCCTTCGTAAGGCTTTAAACAGAGCTTTCCAACTTTTCCATTCTTTCATCTGTTTCATCCTTAATCGTCGCCTAATCCATTGCATCAGTTGTTTTTGGCAAGTATCAAATGGTTCTTTCCACTTATGATAGAAGATTGTTGAGATCAATACCATGTACTCCGCCTTTAGAGTGCATTCACTAGTTCAGATAAACAAAACCGCCTATAAAATATTGAAAATAAGTATTTCAGAGTCATACAGAGTTATTTTGATTCCCTATTTCTATTGAAAAAGGAAAGAACCAGTTTTATTTTACCATAAACATTCTCCTGAAATTCTTAATTGTTATACCAATCTTTTTTTACTTTTCTAGTTACATACAAAAAGCTGTACTTTGGAAAAAGACAGCCTTTGCATAAGCATTACTTCTGAAAAAAATATTTCATGAAAAAGTCAGTCAAGATGGCCCTCATCATTCATTCCATTTTACCTGTATCTCTAGTGGAAAAAGATATCAGAACTTTTGCAAATATCCAGCAAATACCTCCGTCCCTATTGCTTTGTTTCGGCCATTAAGCTGAATGGGGGTCTGTTTATTTCTGCCGTAGTGTAACTCAATAGCATTGCGTTACTGTCAAAAGTTCCTAAGAGCTGAACCGGTTTTACCTAAGACTGACTTCGAGAGTATCCGTGATTCTTGGTACTTGAAAAACAAATCCCACGTATCGGCAGTTTTTAGAAAAAATTAAATCTTGAACTTCTTCACCAAGTTCTCTAATTTCTCTGAAAGGCTGTTCAGTTCTTCAGAAGTATCACTCAATTTCTGAGAAGAGTCTGAAGTCTGTTTAATCCCTCGGGTGATCTCTTCCATCTCTTCCGATACACTTGCCATTGATTTAGCGCTTGTGTCCATTGCAGATGCCATCTCTTCAGCGGAGGCACTTTGCTCCTGGGCTGCACCTGAGAGAGTTTCTACTCGGTTGTTGATATTTCCCATAAATAGACCGATTTTTTCAAATCCATCCATCAATATTTGTGTCCCTTCGTTCAGTTCATCGTATAATTCAACAGTCTTTTTAACAGCCTTATTTGCCTTATCCGAGCCTTCATCAATCTCATTTAGAATATTAGCAATATTTGCCGACGCCATTTGACTTTCTTCAGCCAGTTTTCTGATTTCATCCGCAACCACTGCAAATCCTTTTCCTGTTTCTCCAGCTCGGGCAGCTTCTATGGCTGCATTTAAAGCGAGTAAATTGGTTTGTTCTGCAATGGATGATATGGTGTTGACGATTTCCTGCACGTTGTTTGCTTTTTCAGCTACCGTTGTAACCAACTGTGTAGCAGTCCTATTTTGCTCCCCTACAACAAGCATCCGTTCACCTTGCTTTTCTAGTTCACTCTGTCCACTCTTAACAGCCTTTTGAGTCTCGTTGATCTCATTAGCCAATTCCTGGGAACTCTTAGAAACTTCCTGAGCACTTGCCGCAACCTCCTGAACACCGGAGGTGACTTCTTCTATGGATGCGGACGTATTTTGAACGTTCGAATCCACACTTTTCGACTGTGTAAATAATTCTTCCGCTGTAACGCTTCCTTCCTCTGCCATTGCCGCAATGTCTTCAGCAGATGAATTGACACTCTCGGTGGCCTCGGTGATCTCGACAATGGAACTGCTCAAGGATTCTGTTAACGTCTGAACCTCGTGTGCTAAAGATCCGGTTTCATCCTTTTTGCTTAGAAGAGTCTCTGGAACCTTTTCGGTTAAATCCAAACTGGCTACTTTCTTCAGCAAAGACGCCAATGCTATCACGGGTTTACTGATACTTCTTGACAGCAAAAACATGATCAACCCGGATATGACCAGTACAACTATGGCTATGATGATCGTAATGGTTGCTATGTCCCGCGCAGTTTGTGTGATCTCCCGATAGTCTGCACCCGCCACGACAATCCATCCGGTACTTGCAACGGTACTCAAGGCAACGAGTTTACGCTGCCCTTCAAAGGTATAATCCGCGATACCTTTTCCGGGACGAATTAAGTCGCCAAACGGAAGTTCAAACAAATTCAGGGTGAGGATATGTTCTTCTTTGGGATGTACAAAAACCAATCCGTCTTTGGTTAAAAGATATGCATAGCCACTCTCCCCAATTGTTACAGGAAGAATGTACTCCTGAGAAAGTACTTTTAGGTTTATTATTGCTACAATAACACCTATCACCGTATCGGTTTGATCCGAAATGGGATAAGCAATAACAACCACGGGATTCCCTGTATCCTCCCTTAAAAGAGGTTCAGACACGGCTGATTCACCTTGAATAGCCATTTTGTAAAAGTCTCTGTCAGCCCTTTTTTTTCCAACCGCTTCATCTGTACTGGATACCACAATATCTCCTGAAGAATCGATTAAGTGTATGGTTTCCAAGAAGTTAAAATCGTTGATATCATTCTCGATTAAGGTTTTAGCTTGACCTTGAGCCTGTTTGGCCAGGAATCCTTGACCAAGGGCATTAACATAGGCATCTTCATGACTCCAGGCAGCAACAAGATCAGACCTGGAGTTCATCCAATCATCGATGCGTTCTCCAAGAGAATCTGACATGTAACTGATTAATGCTGTGGATGCGTCAGTTGAAGCCTGAAATGAGATAACGATTGCAACCACTGTAACCAGAAGAAATCCTACGGTTATGAGTATTAGTGTGGGAATTAAGATCTTTTTTTGAATGTTCATATCAAATCATCCATTCTTCTTCTTACTCTATGATGGTAGCAACGCTCAAGATCGAATAGGGAACCTCAAGATTGAGTCGAACGATGGTTTTACTGTTCAGATACAATTTTGGCTGAGGATCAGTTTGTATCCCCAACGATTCTATGGGAGTCCCTTTAACCAAAACCTCAATCACCATCATGCCAAGCATATGGCCAAGCTTGTCATCATCGGCCACTACTCCGCATAATGCCCCCACTTCTACCGGACTTTCAGAGTATGAAAACACCGGCCGGTTTCCTGACGCTTCAACCAACTTCGCAGCACTATCCATAAGCATCGCCTGCGATCCAATGATGATGCTGACTGACATCCTGGTCAGAACTACTGATAGCCGTTATGGCTTCTTCCAGGTTCTCACAGAATACATTTTTACCATTTAAGCCCAACTGGGGGGCTGCTTCAGCCGTCTCATCTGCATCTATAGGGGATGAGGGATGTCCTTCTTCTACCAATAAGAGGTATTTCTTCATCGCAGGATACACTTGCATGAAGGTCTCCAATTTAGTTTTAGCCGGAATGTAATAGGTGACGCCACTCAAATTTGGGATAGGCTGCATAAGAGTAGTTGCAGCACCAAGCTGAACAGGATTGTTCGTACCGCCCACAAATGCCGGAATAGGTAAATCCCGACTTCCCAATAACTGTGTGCCACTACTCCTGAGGATAACCATTCCGTTTTTGGTTTGTTCAAATTCAGAAACCACCGCTTCTAAAGCCTCTACGTCTGCCAACTCCTTTCTAATATCCAGCTTGATTTGGGGGCATTTTCGTTCAATGCCCGTTCCATCCCTGTGAGTACTCGCACAGCCATACCGGATTTCCCCGCCCAGGCAACACCCACTTCTATACTTTCAGCAAACAGACCGGTTGGCAGAACAAACAACAAAACAATAACAAAAAAACATAATGAAAAATTAACTTTACGCATAATAATTCCTCCTTATTTAGGTATAGAGCCCTTCGGGCTCATATATTGTATTTGTGCATTTATGCTCCTGTCCCAGCCGAGATTATCAAACTTTGCCGGATGCTCAAAGATACTTTTCAACCGTTTCCTTTAGTTGGTTCAAAGTAACCGGCTTTGTGATGAAGTCATTCATGCCGGCTTTTAGGCAAGCTTCTTTGTCTGCCTTCGATGCCTTTGCCGTCATCGCCACGATCGGGATGTGTTCATCACGATTCCTGATCATCCTTGTCGCCTGATACCCGTCTATTCCGGGCATGATGATATCCATGAGAATGAGGTCGGGTTGGTGTTTCAGATAGAGTTCATACGCCTCTTTTCCGTCTTTCGCCTTGATCACATGAATATCCTTGGAAAATATGGAGAGCGCTGTGACAGCATAGCGCATATTGATCTGATTGTCTTCTGCAACAAGAATCGTCTTGTTTTTGAAAGGTGTACTATAGGGGTGTTCTTCTGTTTTTGCTTGGTCAGGGAGGGGTTTCTCACTCTCTTCCCCGCAGGGCAATACCAGCTCAAAAGAGAACTCACTGCCTTCCCCGTACGTACTGTCGAGTTTTAGCGTACTCCCCATCTTCTGCAACAGGTTGTTGGTGATGGTAACACCCAAGCCGGTTCCACCGTATTGCCGGGTGCTGGACATGTCGAGCTGCTGGAATGGCTCGAAGATGAGGCCCTGATCCTCTTCCTTGATACCGATACCTGTGTCGGTCACCTTGAAACGAAGTGCGGCTTGTCCCTCTTGTTGCTCTACCAAACTAACCGTTAGATAAACACCGCCCTCTTCGGTGAACTTGACGGCATTGGACACCAGATTCAAGAGGATTTGTTTCAATCTTAGACCATCGACCACAATGGTTTGTGGCACGTTGTCCGGAATATCCACGGAAAGCTTCAAGCCTTTTTGGTGGGCATTATTCCGGATCAAAGAGAGGGTCTTCTCGATTAATGCCCTTAGGTTGACCTTTTCAGGGCGCAATTCAAGCTTACCGGCTTCTATCCTGGAGAGATCGAGGATGTCGCTGATAATCTCCAGCAGATGATGGGCCGAGTAGAGGACTGTGTTGACGTACTCAATCTGATCAGGATTGAGTTCCGTGCTCTTGAGAACCTCGCTGAACCCGATGACCCCGTTAAGCGGTGTGCGTAGTTCATGGCTCATGGTATTGAGGAACTCACTCTTCGCCTTGTTGGCTTCCCTCGCTTCTTCCATGCTTTCCCTGAGCTCTTCGTTCATCGCTTTAATTTCCTCATTAGAGGCTTCCAATTCTTCTTTTTGAGTTCTCAGACTGGCTTCCAATTCTTTCTGTGCAGTGATATCAGTGGTTATTGTTGCAAAACGGGTTTTGCTATGGGATACCACAGATATGTCAAAGTGTTTGTTCATGGGTTCAAAGTAGGTTTCGTAACGGTATGGCTTGCCGGTGATCACTACCTGGGAATATTCATCCAGGTATGGGGGGTGTGGTGTGTCGTATAGTTCAGTCGCCAGTTTGCCCACAGCATCCTCACGGCGGATACCGGTGATGTTCGTAAATGCAGGATTGCAATCAGTGATACGATAGTCTACCGGTTTGCCGGCATCGTCAAAGACCACCTCGTGTAGTACTACCATTTCCGTCATGGATGCGAACAGGGCGGACAGTTTGGCCTCATTTTCTCTTAACTTTTCTTCCGCCTGCTTTCGTTCGGTGATGTC
>JAYEGQ010000010.1:0-5953 GCA_034659095.1 Thermotogota bacterium | reverse complement strand
GTAGAGTTCCACCGGATAGGTGAGTCTTGAGGTACGTGATAATATTCCCTCCGATGCGAATTGAACGCAGGCAATCGGTTATTTCTGTTATCACGTCATGATATAAATACCTATGTCGTCAGCCGGGATGTCACCATAGATTCACGGTATCGATCTTTCAGATGGTTCAAGGGTTTCGTTTGATGCTGCCGTGCCTGCCGCGAGACTTGGCAGCCGGAAGGATGTTGTGACCGCGGTTCTGGTCGCGATCGAGAAGGACGCGGTTCAGGTGCCGGATCCGGAGACGTACGAGACTGTTCTGCTGAAGAAGCCCGCGTGTTTACATGCGGAAGCTGGAAGTGACATAAGCGTGATCAAGACGTCTGAGGGGCTGTTTCTGCTTCCGTAGGGTACGGGGCATAGAAACATATATTAATCCCAATCCTCAAGAAGTGCTGGTATGGTACAAGTTACAGGTACATCAACATTCGAAGAATTTTTAGCCACTCAAGGTGCCCAAATACCGATCTGGGGTTTCTTAGTCAATTTATTATTGGCTGCGGCTTTATCATTTATACTGGGTCAAGTCTATATCTACTATGGTGACTCACTTTCCAATAAAAGGGCGTTTGCCAGGAATTTTGTGATAATGGCTGCGACTACAACATTGATTATCACGGTGGTTAAGTCATCTTTAGCACTTTCGCTTGGGTTAGTCGGAGCATTATCAATTGTACGATTTCGTGCGGCGATTAAGGAACCAGAAGAATTGGCGTACTTATTTCTCACCATTTCGATTGGTTTAGGTTTTGGTGCAGATCAGCGACTTGTCACAACTGTTGCCATTCTCCTGATTATTTCGATAATTATATTAAGGAAAAAACTTGTTTACAAGCCAAAAGAAAATCAAAATTTGCATTTGACTGTTTCAAGTTCTAATCCTGGCAAAATAGACCTGAACCAAATTGTAACAATTCTTAATAACTATTGCTCATCCGTGAATATGAAACGATTTGATGAAACAGACGAAATATTAGAAGCATCTTTTTTAGTCGACTTTGAGGACTATGAAAAAATAGAGAAGGTCAGAAGCGAACTGAGCAAGCTTTCTAAATTAGTAAAAGTTACATTCTTGGATTCTCAGGGAGCATATTAGAATGCAACTGAAAAAAGACGATGATGGTGGTTTGGGCTCAGTATTACGGTTCCTTTACAGGTGTCTCTATAACAAAAAAGCAGTCATCCTGTATATTTTTGTTATTTTTATTGTGGGGTGTATTTTTGGAATGGGGGTAGGAGGTTTCTTTGGCACCCTCGACAACCCATCACCTGCTGCTAAAGAGGTGGCTAAAAATATATTATCAACAGTCGGTTTAGTTCCTGCCAATACACAACTCATTCTTTCTGGTCTTTTACACGAAAACTATAAAATCCCAATAAATTATATCAATGGACTCAAGTCAAATCCAGAGCGAATCACAATTGATATAAAAAATAACGACTTCCAAAAGTTAGCTTACAAAAGGGAAATTGCGTTAGCACAAGGCATTCTCATCGGTTCAGACGATGATTGGGTACCAGCAAAAATCCAGTACAAAGGCCAGACTGTTGATGTGAGATTGAGACTCAAAGGCGATTGGACAGATCACCTAAAAGGTGATAAATGGTCATTTCGGATAAAGGTTAGGGGAGATGATACGCTTTTGGGGATGAAACTATTTTCTATTCAGGAGCCTAAAACAAGAAATTATCTCAATGAATGGTTATTCCAACAGGCACTTGAAAGGGAAGAGATTGTATCACTACGGTATGACTTTATTGATGTTACTATAAATGGAAAGCATAAAGGAATTTATGCGTTGGAAGAACATTTTGAAAAGCGGTTGGTTGAGCATAATCGGTATAGAGAGGGTCCTATACTAAAAACGAATGAAGATATAGTATGGGATGATCGTCTACAATATTTTCCATTATATCATCCGACTAATCCCACTGGACTTCAATCAATGTATTCTAGTGATATTGATGTTTTCAGAAAAAACAAAACTCTGGCAGATTCTACACTTTTTAACCAATTTATTACAGGCAAAGACCTTTTAGAGTCTTTTAGAAATGGAACCCTGCAAACACACCAGGTGTTTGATGTTCCCAAATTGGCAAAATATATCGCTATGACTGACTTAATGGGCGCACAACATGCATTGGGCTGGCATAATTTGCGGTTTTATTATAATCCCGTTACTTCACTCCTGGAGCCCATTAGCTTCGATGGAACTGCAGGACAATCAACAACCACTTTAAGGGGCTCACAAAAACAGCTGGTCTTAAACAGTGAGCAATCCACATGTTCACCTGATATCTTCTCCATCATGTTTTCCGACCCTGTTTTCTTCGAAAGATATAATCAAGAGCTTGAACGCCTTTCTCAAAAATCATACATGGATGACTTGTTTATTGAGGTGGACGCTGACCTAAAAAGAAAAATACATATTATTTACAAAGATTATCCCTATTATCATTTTTCAAAAGATGTTTTTTATAATAATCAGAATTGTATCAGAAAAGTGTTGAATCCTATAAAAGGCTTGCATGCTTATTTTTATCAAAACACCACTAACGGAAGCATCATACTTGAAGTAGGGGATATTCAATCAATGCCCATAGAAATTTTGAATGTGAGTTACAAAGAATCACAAATATTTGAGCCAAAACAGAATATGAATATTTTACAAGCGAAAATATCATCTGAACCAGTTCAGTACGAAAAAATCGAGTTTATGCTCCCTGAAGGCTTCAATTGGTCAAATGACTGCATTGCAGATTTAAGACTAAATTACAAACTTTTGGGAACAAGTCGCTTACGAAATGAAACCGTTTTCCTCTGGTCTCACCTATCAGAGGACTTCCTTGCTACTGACTTCATTAGGCAGAAACCCAATGTAGGACAGTTTGATTTTCTGTTCGTAGACAATGCAACCAAAAGGATATTGATAAAACACGGTGATTGGGAATTGAATGATAGTCTGATTGTTCCTGCGGATTATACGGTCGTCTGTGGAGAAGGAACACAATTGGACTTAAAGAACAACTCTACAATTCTTTCGTATTCTCCACTCCAATTCTTCGGTACTGAAGACAATCCTATTGTCATCAGTTCATCGGATTCCACCGGGCAGGGAATTGCAGTATTAAATGCTGGCGAGAAGTCTGTATTTGAAAAGGTGGTCTTCAAAAACCTGTCTGCACCTTCAAAACATGGCTGGCAATTGACTGGTGCGATCACATTCTATGAGTCCCCCGTGGAAATTGACGGCTGCAAACTTTCCAATAACAAAGCTGGAGATGATATGCTGAACATTGTGAGGTCGGAATTTGAAATCAAAAACTCGCTTTTTAAGCATGCCCTTTCGGATGCGCTTGATGTTGATTTTGGAAAAGGTTCAATATTTCACACATCATTTGTTGATTGTGGAAACGATGGGCTGGATTTCTCTGGAAGCGCAGTTGACGTTACGAAGTGTTTTGTCAGCGGGGCTGGGGATAAGGGTGTGAGTGTAGGTGAAAACAGCCGGGTTAATGTAAACCAAATTGAATTTAACGATTGCTATGTCGCAACAGCCAGTAAAGATAGGTCTCAGGTAAATATCGAAAATGTTAAAATATCAGCAAGTGAAGTCGGTTTTGTGATCTATCAGAAAAAGTCTGAGTTTGGTCAATCTGCGATGGCGGTTTCTTCTGTTGACATGATAAATGTGACTACGTCATATCTCATTGAAGAAGGTTCGACTTTATTAGTTGATAATCAAAAAATTGATGCTACTCAAAAGGACGTATGGGGGATTTTATATGGCGAGAAATAGTTATGGATTGGTCATGTTCTGTATAATGATGTTTCTTCTATGGGCACCCGTTTGCTCTTCTGCTTTTGGGGCAGAAACTATTACTTCGCCACTGAATGGAAAGGTTTTGGAACTTTCTGACACATCGCAAGAATATTCCTTTTTTGTTGCAGGACATGTGTATGGGGCACCTCAATCTCCTTCAGTTTTTCCTTCGGCATCATTTCTTGCAAATGTGGATATGATAAATCAAAATGAAGCTAAATTTTTTATTTTGTTAGGAGATTCCATTCGAGCTGCAAATCCTGTTTACATTGAAAACTTCAAACCGGTATGTTCAAATGTAGAAATCTCAATATTCAACGCTGTTGGGAATCATGATTTAACAAACCGTGAGTTATATGAATCTCATTTTGGTCAGACTTACTTTGATTTTAGACATGGCTCTGAACTATTCATCGTATTGGACGGGCAGATCAATAATGGAGAAATAGTTGGTAAACAATTGGAATATCTGAAAGGTGTTTTAGATTATGCTAATAAATCCGAAGAGGTGAAAAATGTATTTATATTCTCGCATAATTTGATTTGGAGCAAAAACAATGCGCATTTAGAAAGAACAGTTTATCCACATACGAATTCTCACGCCAATTATGAAAACATCGATAATTTTAAATCGGTCGTTATGCCGGAGATTACCCGATTATCTCAAACAAAAAAGGTATTTATGATGTCAGGGGATATTGGTGTTTCTTGGTCTCTACCTTTATTTTATCACAAAGATGAAAAACACAATATAACATATATTGCTTGTGGGCTTGGCGATACTGAGAAAGATGCTATTATCAAAGTAGACATAACGAGGGGGGGGAGAAGTGACATTTGAACCCATCTCACTAACTGGTGAAAAATTAGAAGAGATAGACCATTATGGAATAGCCTACTGGACTATATACTTCGACGCACATAATAGCCTATTGGATAAAATTCAAAGGGTGTTATCAAATATTTATTTCCGTCTGGGGATTCTGTTCTCTTTCACTCTTATGAGCGGACTCATAGTATTTATCATTTTATTTAACAAGTTAAGAAAACGATGATAGCAGATATTCTAAATCCAACAAGTTTCAGATACGAAAGAAAGTTTCTAAGTTCTGAACTGAATAGATATGAAATTGAATCGATTGTCAAACTTCATCCTGCAATCTTTTCGGAAATATATCATCAGCGATTTGTGAACAATATCTACTTTGACACAATCAACTGGTCAAGTTATTTTGACAACGTTATTGGCATAAGTCAACGGTTGAAAGTCCGTATTCGTTGGTATGGGAACTTATTCGGATTCATCAAAAAGCCCGTTTTGGAATTAAAGATCAAGAAAGGTTTTTTGGGCGGTAAACTGAAATATCCGTTAGATTCGTTTTACCTTGGCAGCGACTACTCGTTGAAAGCACAACAAGGCATATTCGCAAAATCAGGTGTCCCCGATATATTATCAGAACATCTTAAATCGTTGAAATTCACTCTTCTCAATCGTTACAGCAGAAAGTATTTCGAATCAGCAGACCGTAAATTCAGAATCACCATCGACTTTGATATGGAATTTTACAAAATAGACTCCACAAATAATTCTTTCATTGAAAGAATCGTTGATCACAACAACATAGTTTTAGAATTAAAATATTCTGACAAAGACGATGATGACGCGGGATATATTACCAATCACTTCCCATTCAGAATGACAAAAAGTTCTAAATACGTATCTGGAATCGAAAGACTTTATTCATCCAGTATGTAACTTGACTTTGTCAGATTGTACGTCTTTACAATCTTTTTGGAATGCCATGTTTGTGATTGTGAACCTGTGCCGCCCCACAGTCCCTAAACTGGCACTGGCATCTTGATCACGCGCCCCATCGTCCCGTCCACCTTCACGAAATCGCCGTCATTGAAGATCACAAGCGGATCCTGCTCAAGTCGATCCACCAGCGGGATGTCGGATATTATCGCGCCAACAGCAACGATCGTCTCGGATGCGAGGTTGATCATGGCGCACGGGGCTACACCGTTCTTCTTGAGACTGTAGATTATGTACGACCCAACAGTCGATCCTTTTCCGTATGGGAAGAGGA
>JAYEGQ010000009.1:1576-5969 GCA_034659095.1 Thermotogota bacterium | reverse complement strand
GACACAAACCCTGAAATGGCCGAAATAGGTATGAATGGGTTTGTAGAATACATGGTTTTTCCTGATAGAGTGGAAACCATCTTGAAAAATATTGACCGACATAGGCAAAGAATATTTGAGTAAAAACAAGAAATAAATAACGGAGAAAATAGAACTATTTTCTCCGTTATTTTGAGTCAAAAACCATTTAAGGTAGGTTAAACAATGAATGAAAAAAAATGGACACCTTATCTATTTTTGTTTTTACCAGTTTTAGTATATGTTCTTTGGGTAATTGCCCCAATATTCCAAACGATTATCTACAGTTTTACAAATTGGGATGGCATTTCCCCATCTATCAGTTTCACAGGGTTTGAAAACTTCATCAGGTTATTTACAGATCCACACTTTATTACATCATTAAAAAATAACGTTATCTGGATTATCGCTTTCGTTTTTATTTCGGTGCCAGCCGGTCTTTTTGTCGCTATGATTTTTGATCAAAAGATATTCGGAAGTAAGTTATATAAAACATTGTTCTATTTACCCATGACTTTATCGTTTGTTGTCGTTGGTCAAGTTTGGAGTTGGATTTATGCACCTGATAATGGTGTTTTTAATGTTTTTTTGAGCAATATCAAACTTGATGGGTTAACACAAGCCTGGCTAAGTGATCCTAAAATTGTAACTTTTTCTGTAATTGGTGCTGCATTATGGCGACAAATCCCCTATTCTATGGTCTTGTTTTTAGCCGGTTTGAAAAACGTCTCCAAAGATCTTATCGATGCAGCATATGTTGATGGAGCTAATGCGTTCCAGCGATTTTTTCATATCATTATTCCCGCTTTAAAACCGGCGATAGTTGTTGCAGTTACTGTAAATATAATTGATTCGCTAAGAGCTTTTGATATTGTCAACGTTTTAACAAGAGGCGGACCATTTTATTCATCGAGTGTGATAGCCAATTACATGTATATTCAATCATTTAACAACTATCAAATGGGATATGGTAGTTCAATAGCCGTTATTCAATTTTTAATCACCATCACTTTCATCATTATTTATTTAAAATATGTCCTTAAAAAGGAAAGTGAGTAAAATGAAAAATCAAGCTGGGAAAAAAACTACTTTTAGTGTAATCTCTCTTTTTCTTGTGGTTATCTGGTTGGTACCTATCATCATAACCGTTTTAATTTCCTTTAAAAGTATGGATGTAATTTCAACGAGTAATTCTTGGTTTGCACTTCCCGAAAGCTTTCATTTCAACAACTATATTAAGGCATGGCAAGAAGGGAATATGAGTCGTTATTCATTAAACTCCTTTATCATCACATCTGTTTCAGTCATCGGCACACTTTTCTTATCCAGTTTATCCGCTTTTGCCTTATCCTGGTATAAATTCAAACTACAAAAGTTCTTTCTGATCATGTTTATAGCTGGTATGTTGATTCCCGTTCAAATGGTTATCATTCCAGTTTTTAATCTGTACAATAAAACAGGTTTATATAACACTTATCTCGGTATCATTATGGTCAATCTGGCATTTCAATTAGGCTTTTGTACATTTTTCCTTAGAAATTTTATGATAACCATTCCAAAAAGTCTTTTTGAAGCTGGAAAAATTGATGGAGCCAGTGATTTCACGATTTATTGGAAAATAATGATGCCTCTCATTTCACCCGCCTTAGCAGCTCTGGGGATTTTACAATTTACTTGGATCTGGAACGATTACCTATGGTCATTGGTGCTTGTACAAAGTGACAACCTAAAACCTGTAACTCTGGGTTTGGCTAATCTTCAAGGAAAATGGGTAACTGATTGGACTATCGTTGCTTCAGGTTCAATTATTGCGGCTTTGGTGCCAATTGTTATTTTTCTGCTTTTCCAGAAATATTTTATTGACGGATTAACTGTTGGCAGTGTTAAAGGGTAATTATCATTTGATACTATTCCAATTAAAAAAAATCTTAAAAAACGGAGGTTATATGAAAGTGAAAGAAAGCATTCTAAAACTGATTAATTTAGAGGGTAAAACAGCTGTAGTAACAGGTGGGGCTTCAGGAATAGGTTTGGCTTCAGCTAAAAAACTTGGGGAATGCGGGGCAAGTGTTGCAATACTCGACACAAACAAGGAAAAAGGCGAAAAAGCAGTTAAAAATCTTGAAACTGTTGGAGTAAAAGCCATGTATAGACATTGCGATGTTTCAAATTCAGAAGAGGTAAAAAAAGTAATCAGCGAAATTAATAAACGATTTAATAGTATTGATATATTATTCAATAACGCCGGAATAATTGTTAGAAAAAATGCCACAGATATCTCTGAAAAAGAATGGGATCTTGTTTCTGCTGTTAATATGAAAGGTATCTATCTATTAAGTCATTATGTTATTCCAATTATGAGAAAAACTGGCGGAAGCATCATTAATACAGGTTCTGGCTGGGGACATAAAGGCGGACCCGATGCTATTTCATATTGTGCGACCAAAGGAGCAGTTGTAAATATGACAAAGGCCATGGCTATTGATTTAGGACAATATAACATTCGAGTTAATTGCGTTTCTCCAGGAGATACCGATACAGAACTACTTAGAGGTGAGGCCAAGCAATTAGGAGAAGACATGGATTCCTTTATGAAAGATGCTGCCTCAAGACCCATCAACAGGGTGGGAACACCGGATGATATAGCCAACGCCGTTCTCTTCTTTGCGTCTGATTTATCAAGCTGGATTAGTGGGACAAGTCTTATCGTAGATGGCGGAGGGTTAGCATAGAAAAAATAGGAGGATTAAAATGAAGAATAATGTATTTAAACACCCTTACATACCCAATTCATCTCATGAAGTGATCAAAGAGATGTTAACAAGTATAGGAGCAAATACAATAGAGGAGTTATATGAAGAGATCCCCGAAGAGTTGAAGTTCAAAGGAACATTGGACTTTCCTGATCCTCTTGTTTCTGAAGTGGATTTAGAGAGGGAAATTAAAGGCATCCTTAAAAAGAATGAAAATTGTGAGGATAATCTTAACTTTATCGGTGGAGGCACTTACAATCATTATGTCCCGGCAATTGTTGACGAAATCATTAACAGATCAGAATTCCTCACAGCTTACGCCGGCGAACCCTATGAAGATCACGGAAGATTTCAGGCGTTGTTTGAATACCAAAGCTTAATGGCGGAATTATTAGATGTGGAAGTAGTAAATATACCAACATTTGATGGTGCCCAAGCAGCGGCAACCTCCCTCAGAATGGCGGAAAGAATTACTAAAAGGAAAAAGATTCTTGTTTCCGATTCGGTTTCTCCCGAAAGAATGCTCGTTATCAATAATTATTGTACACCCGCTTTGGAGATTGAATGGGTACATCACGATAAAAAAACTGGTGAGATCGATATCAACGATTTGAAAAATAAATTAAGCAATGAAATTGCCGGTTTTTATTTTGAGAACCCCTCTTTCTTCGGAATTTTTCAACACAATCCCAGGGAAATCAGTCGACTCGTTCACGATTATCAAGCACTTCTCATTATAGGGGTCGAACCAAATAGTTTAGGTTTGTTTAGCCCACCTCATCAATACGGTGCAGATATCGTATGCGGGGATTTGCAATCCTTGGGAATTCATATGCATACAGGGGGCGGTCTTGCCGGTTTTATCGGAACGATGGATGACCCAAAATTCGTTATGGAATACCCTTCAAGGTTGTTTGGAGTTGCTAGAAACGAAAAATATGGAGAATGGGGCTTTGGGGATGTAGCGTATGACAGAACCTCCTTTGCTCACAGAGAAAAGGGGAAGGAGTTTGTAGGAACTGCAGCAGCACTTTGGGGTATTGCAGCTGGTGTTTATCTTGCCCTTATGGGACCAGAAGGCCTTTATCAGTTGGGAAAAACCATTCGGGAGAAAAACTATTATGCCGCTACTCAAATATCTAAAATAAAAGGCATAAAAGCTAACCCCAATGATTCTTTACTTTATCGTGAATTCCTTGTCGATTTTCAGGAAACGGGTTTGGAAGTTGAAACGATTAATAAAAGATTAAAGGAAAGTGGTATTTTCGGTGGGTTGGATCTTCACAAATACTATTTGAATCATCTTCATATTCTCCCGGAGGTTCTTAGCCAATGGGAAAAAGAATTAAATGGCAAATGTCTCTTCTGTATCACTGAAAATCACACAAAAAAAGACATCGATCAACTAATTAAAGCGTTATCCGATATCATTCATACAAATGATCAATCCAGTGAAAAGAGGGGGCAATAATATGGCAAAACAACCACTAAAAAAGAATTTTCATCAGGCAAAATGGGATGAGCCATTGCTTTTTGAATTAAACAGCTCTTCTGAAATTGGTGTTAGTCAACCTCAAAGCGAGCCAGATATTCTAAATGAAATTGGAGATATATCGAAAATA
>JAYEGQ010000009.1:0-1566 GCA_034659095.1 Thermotogota bacterium | reverse complement strand
AAAGGAAAATCCCAAATTACCTTCAGTCGGTCAAATGAGGGTTCTAAAACATTATTTAAGATTATCGCAAGAAAATCTCGGTGCTGATTTCAATATTGATATCGGTCAGGGAACGTGTACGATGAAATATAATCCCAAGGTGAATGAAAAATTTGTCAGATCAGCAAATTGCGCTCATGTTCATCCTCTGCAGGACGAAGAAACACTTCAGGGTTCTTTGCAAATCATGTACGAATTGGAGGAATTTCTAAAACAGATTTCCGGAATGGATGCTTTTTCATTACAACCGGGAAGCGGTTCTGCGGCAATATTCGGTATGGTATCCATCATTAATGCCTACCACCAGAGCAGAAATGACGATCAACGTAATGAAATTATCACAACCATGTTTTCTCATCCCTCCGATGCAGCCGCAGGGGTTATCAAAGGCTATAAAATTATTAACA
Source organism: Thermotogota bacterium (assembly GCA_034659095.1). Lineage (GTDB taxonomy): Bacteria > Thermotogota > Thermotogae > MWEM01 > MWEM01 > JASUTC01. Next base: position 1,120 of record JAYEGQ010000009.1, on the reverse strand, counting down.
TCCGAGAAGATGAAAATGGCTATCCAAATTTAGAAGAATTGAAAAAAAACGTATCAGAGCGAACCGCTGGACTTCTCATTACTAATCCCGAAGATATAGGTATTTTTAATAAAAAAATAAAGGAATTTACAAGAATTGTCCACGAAGCCGGTGGGATTTGTGGCTATGATCAGGCAAATGCCAATGGAATACTGGGTATAACGAGGGCTAAAGAAGCCGATTTCGATATGTGCTTCTTTAATCTACACAAAACATTTGCTTCACCACATGGTTGTGGTGGACCTGCAAGTGGTTCATTGGGGGTTGTTGAGAAGTTAAAGCCCTTCCTCCCGATTCCCTGTGTGAAAAGGGATAATGATCGATATAAACTAGTCTATGACAAACCTCTATCTATAGGCAAAATCAGAGGATTTATGGGCGTTTTCCCGGCGATATTAAGAGCATACGCTTGGATCAGAAGTTTGGGAGAAGAAGGTTTAAAAACAGTTGCAAAAATCGCAGTACTTAACAATAACTATATCCTAGAAGAAGTCAAAAAGATAAAAGGTGCTAGTGCTCCTTTTGCCAAAGATAAACACAGAATTGAGCAAGTAAGATACAGCTGGGAAAAACTATTTAAAGATACAAGTGTTACAACAGAAGACATCGCTTTAAAAATGGCAGATTACGGTTTCCACCTTTGGTCCAGCCATCATCCTTATATTGTTCCACAACCTTTTACAATAGAGCCTACTGAGTCGTATTCAAAAGAGGAATTAGACGAATACTTGGAAGCACTTAGGGAAATTTCAAAAATAAGTTATAACACCCCAGAGATATTGAAATCTGCACCTCAAAAAAGCGTTGTCCATAGAATTATCGAAGAAACCTTTGATGATCCTGAAAAATGGGCAATAACTTGGAGATTGTATAATAAAAAGAAATAATTTAAAAAATGCTGATAATTTTAAATAACAGAAAATCACCCACCCGGTTTTTAAAACCGGGTTTATTGTTGTGCGCCCGGCATGAGCAAGAACTAGACGGTGAAAGACCGTTGTGGGCATGGTAGTGGGAACCACTAGCCGAAGGCAAGGGTGTCCTTGGCGACAAGGAATCTGAAGGAAGCTGGAAGCAAAAT
>JAYEGQ010000008.1:0-6066 GCA_034659095.1 Thermotogota bacterium | reverse complement strand
AGAATAATTTCCTGTCAAAGCAAACCCCAAATTCTTTCGAATGCTATTTAAGTTCTTGTTTTTTTGTTTTGGATCTTTGAATTTTATTATATCAGCAGTCATGCAGAGGTTTTGAGTAGTTTTTTTCTGCCAAAAACTTTACCTTCAGTTTTAAACTTACCGGAACTGACAGGATAAAAATTACCGGATAAATCATTTAATCCCATTTTTGAAAGGCTTTTGGTACATCCAATTACACAACGGTTACCCAGACATTTTTTACAATGTTTCTCACCCAAACAGATATCCTCAAGAGCCTCATCTATCTCCTGATAAAATTCATGAAGCTCTACAGCTTGTCTTTTAAATGCTGACTCTTTGTTTCCAGCTTCTTTCTTCAACATATTCTTAATCAAAAAAAACAGTGCCAAGCTTAAAGAAATTATGAAAAGGGTTATGTTAAACGGAGTTAGATAGTCATCCGGAACTGAGTTAAACAATTTAATAATCCCAAATACCATAAACACAACAGCGGCAACAATTTTAATGGCACTGAGCGGAAAAATATCTGAAATAGCCGCCCCCAAAGCAACTGCAATACCGTGATTTAAAAACGCACCAATGAAGATACCCAAAAGGACTTTTTTAACCGGGTATTTGGTAGCAAATGCCATGGCCAATATCTGTGTTTTATCACCCACTTCAGCAACAAAGATTAAAATAAAGACTTTAACAATTTCCTGAATCAAAAAATCACTCCATCATAAGTCCAAAACAGAGTGTGCGGGCATGGGTTTGTAAAAATAATAGCCTTGGATGATGGTACAGCCTAGATCTTTTAGTATATCCAATTGCTCTTTTGTTTCCACTCCCTCGGCAATCGTTTTTGCTCCTAAGGATTCTGTCAGGGAAATAATCGTTTTCACTATCGAGCGGCTGTTGTCCTCTGATGCAATTCTGTCCACAAAGCTTTTATCGATTTTGATGTAATCAATGGGAAAGCTGTTGATATAGGAAAGAGAAGAGTACCCCGTGCCAAAATCATCAATGGAGATACTGATTCCCAATTGTTTAAAGGCCTTCAGTTTTTGAACACTGTTTGAGAGGTTTTCAATTAAAGCGCTTTCTGTAATTTCAATACCCAGTTGATCCCCTGTAATTTTATTTTCTCTTAAGATATTATCCAGTTGTTGTACAATGTCTTTTCGCATCAGTTCTTTTGCTGACAAGTTCATCGAAACAGGTATGTTAAGGCCTTTTTGTTGGAATTCAACGATTTGTGAGGCTATTTGTCTGGCTATGATTTTCCCCAATTTATGTATCATACCTGTTTCCTCTGATATTGGAATAAAAAGCCCGGGCGGGATTTGTCTACCATCTTCTAAAGTCCATCGGATAAGGGCTTCAAGATGATTGATGGAAGTTTTGGCTGAATTATTTTCTTTATGATCAATACGAACACAAGGCTGGTAAACCATTTGGAAGTTAATAGGATTTTCAATGGCATTCCTTAGTTGTTGCTCCATGAACATGCGTTCTGTAATTTTTTTTACTTGCATTTTTTTGAAGAATATAATCTCTTCATCTATTGTATCTTTCTGATTTGCGGCAATACCTGCGTTTTTAAAAAGTGTATTAAAGTCATTGCCATCGTCCGGATAAATACTGATTCCAACCTTAAAATTAAGTATAATGGTGGTTTGACTAAAATTATAGGCTTCTTTCAATCGGCTATTGATTGTTTCTATCCTGCTGATCAATTTCGCTTTGTCATCAAAAGGAACAATCAAGATAAATTCATCACTTTCAAAACGAGCTGCGAACTCTTCACCCTTTAAGCCTTTTTTAAGCCTTTTTGCTATCGTTATCAGTATCTCGTCTCCCAAAATTCGCCCAAAGATGGCGTTTAAATCCTTGAATTTTTTTATGTTGATGTAGACCAAGGCTACGGATTCTTTCTTTGATTTTCGTTCCAAACATGTTTTTTTATAGTACGTTTCGGTATTCAAACGGTTTGGAAGTTTAGTCAGAGAGTCAAACATCGCCAAATGATATAATTTATCTTTTTCTTCAATCAATTTTTTCTCATGCATTTGTCTTTCTAAATAAACTTCTATTTGCTGGACAAACAAGCTGGCGATATCAAGATCTTCATCATTGAAATCTTCTTCAGCTCCAAAGCGATCAACGGAAAATCGAGCCATTAGTTGATTGTTCATAAAAATGGGGACAGTCATAACGGCAGATGGTTTGTCAAATCCCGCGTTTTTAAGAAATTTAAGGGTATCAGAATCTACTTTTTGACTTCTTTTTATTTTCTTCTTAATAACCGGTTGAGTTGTGTTTGAATCAAATAGCTCTTCTTCGCTAAAACTTATGCGATTAAGAATCTGCTGATCGTATCCATGAGAGGCTGTATAACGGTATCTGTCATCTTCACATTTAACAAGAATAGAACCCTTTACATTTCCTTCGAAATATTTTAAGATCCTTTCCAATAGTTCTTGATAAGGGATTTTTTCAGGACTGGCATCTAATTTTTCAGCTGAAAATTCCAGCAATTCTCTTCGAAATTCTGCGGTTTTTTTAAATTTATTTTCGGCTTTATGTTTTTCCGTTACATCCCTGCCGATCAACTGATAAACCTGATCACTGGCATAATTTCCACTTGAAATGGACCATTCGATTGAAACGATTTTTGAATCTTTTCTGATCATTGGGCTGATGAATCCTTTACTGTAAATTAGATCCTTGAGTTCTTTTAGGCTTTTGATTTTCACAGCTGTTTTTCTGTCAATAAAATGAATCAACCGCTTGTGAATCATCTCATTGGGGGTGTATCCCAGAATCGTCTTTGCAGAAGGTGAAACATACTCGATGAAAAAATCATCATCAATGTGAATGACCAAATCCTGACTATTTTCGATATAAGTCTTGAATTTCTCTTCGCTTTCTTTGATTTCAAGGGTTTTTTTCCCAAGCTTGCATTTTAAGTCATTTGATATCGTTCTGAGCAAGCGTGTTTGAAACTTCAGATTCAATAAAGCAAGAACGGAAAGCGTGGCAAAAATCAAAATAATCAGAATTAAACCGCTGTTTCTTAATTTTGTCAATTCCTTGTTCATCTCAGCCAAATCAGCGGTTTTAGCCGCCTTAAAAGTCCGATTCCCGATGGTAAAACTATTCCAAACTGTTATTTTGTCATAAAACACATCTTCTTCTAAAATCCAGTCCAAAACATAAAAACCATGGCCGGTTTCACTTGCCAGCATATCCCTGTGAACTCCCTTCAAGCTTTCCGATTGGAAATCTTCAAATACATTGAAACCAATCATCTCAGGTTGATAATGATAAAGAATATCCGCTTCTTCATCTAAAATATAGGCCCCTCGATGTATTTCAAAACTGATGGGATTCATGATATTCTGAACCAGATTTTTAAAATCTACAATACTGAGTATGTATCCTTTTTGGGAAAGGTGCGATAAAGCCATCAAATAAAACTTTCCTTCGGAAAATAAAGTGTCAGAAAGTATGGTCATAGCCTCTGATGGTAAAAGTTCAAGCAATTCATTTAACTCGTTTTGGAAAGATTCCTTTTGGAAAGTTTGGAATTTTCGTAATTCTACAATGTCTTTTGCAAAGAAAATTGATTCAACTTCTGAATGTGCGGTTTCTATTTGGATATGTTTTCTTTGAATATTTTCAGGTGTTAGGTCTCCAATATTGCTGTGGATTTCATTTAAAGTGTTTTTTAATTTATTCTCAATCTCATCTGCAACAATCTTTGTCTGTTCAAATCCATATTCTATAAAATCGTTGATTTGAGAGGTTTTGTAATCATTGTATACCTTAAAGAACAATAAAAAAAAGGCCAAAACAACGGCGAAGATCAACAAGTTGAACGTGAAATTATATCGCCTCATCTTTTTTTTATTCAGTTCTGAATCCAAAGCAATCACACCCATTATTTAATCAGCTTTGTTTGAAAACTACCTGATTATTATACCATTATCGAGATACATTGCTTATGTTTAGTGCTTGATTAGTAAAACTAAAAAGTTTATGAGATAGGGAACAGGGTCACTTGTGCCATGATATAATAAATAGCAAACCTTACAAAAAGGAGCTGATACCATGGCACAAGTTTATTTCACAACTTTTAAAACAAAAGCGGGAGTAAGTTTACTTCAAAAACTGCGTACATTGTTGGAAAAAGGTGGTTTTAAAGAATCCTTTGAGAAGGATGAAGTGAAAATACCTATAAACGGAGATCTTGTCAAAGAGGTCAAGATAGGTGCCACTGTAGCTCACGCAGACACTTTAATTAGTATCAGTCACTTTAAGGGACATGAGCCAGGCAGGGTTTGGTGGAGTCATTAAAAATATAAGCATGGGCAGGGGGTCTGTTTGACGTTGTGTTTATTTACAATTTCTTGAAAAAAACTCCTTCGACTGAAACCTTGAAAGAAGCTGTTCACTTTTCTCAAAAAGCTTGCATGATTCCCGGATCTTCAACAAAAGTGGAAATATTAAGGGATTTTTATCACTCTTTATAGAAAAATGTTATTGACAATAAAAAACGGAGTGAGAGCGTTGAAAGAGATTGAAAAGGGGATCATTGTTTTTGATAATCCATACGGTGGTTCAAATATTACTACATTAACCACATCGGAAGGTACTTTGATCATAGACAGTTCTCTATTTCCATCAAAGGCTGCAGAAGTGGCATTATATATCAAACGGCTGTTGAGATCAGAAATCGTCTGGATTACAAATACCCATTATCATCCTGATCATACCTTCGGAAACTCCGGAATTAAAGCACAATTGCTAACCTCTGAAAAAACCGAGAAGTATTTTTCCATTATGAACCGACACTATATTGACCAGGTTATCGAAAAAGAAGAAGCTTTAGCAGAGGAAAATATAAAGATAGTTCATCCCGCTTTGACCTTCAAAAAAGAATATACCCTAACTATGGATAACATGAATGTAGAATTTGAAGTGGTGGGAGGGCATACACAAGATTCAACGATTATCCGAATACCTGAAAGGAAAGTTATTATCGTGGGAGACCTCCTGGTTTGCGAATATCATCCCGAGATTGTCTCCGACAGTAATTTGGACCGGTGGATTAAGGTGTTAAAAGGCTTAAAACGGGAAAAAGCCAAGTGGTATGTAACCGGACATGGGAAAGTTTGCAACAGGCTTGAAATAGACCGGATGATCTCCTATCTCCAGAAATCCATCGCTTTAAGGGAATACATGAGTTCGGCTGATGAGATAGTGGAAACGCTGGGGCAAGATCCCAACTTCAGAGAAAGAAAAATGCAATCCTTATTAGTGGAAAATATAAGGGTATTAATGGAGACCGGAAAACAAATTTCATGAAAATATTTCCTTATGTTTTCACAAATGTTTTATCCGTGCTTGCATTTTCTAAAAAAGTATGATAGAATCATTGCGCTTCAGGATGCGTAACTTGTTCTGAGCATAGGAGCTGCTAGCTCAGTTGGTAGAGCACATGACTTTTAATCATGGGGCCGAGGGTTCAAGTCCCTCGCGGCTCACCAGATGATGGGAAGCGCGAGTGTGGCGGAATTGGCAGACGCGCTGGACTTAGAATTCAGTGAGAATGATCTCGTATGGGTTCAACTCCCATCACTCGCACCAGAATGCGGATGTGGCTCAGTGGTAGAGCACCTGCTTGCCAAGCAGGGAGTCGCGGGTTCGAATCCCGTCTTCCGCTCCATTATCCCATATTAAAAAAGGCGAATCGTAGGATTCGCCTTTTTTGTAAGAGGGGACAGGTATGCTGATTCCCGTATCAGCGGCCTTGTCCCCTTTTAATTCTGAAGTCTTACAAGAATTCATATTCACCAATCCCTACTTCTCTAAAACATAACTATACAATCCCTCACCAGCCGAATCTAAAAATGTCACCGTCGCCGATGATTCCCCCACAGCCAAATCCACATACCCATGGGTTTTGTTGTTATACCATTGGGATCCTTCAGAGGTAAACTCCCGATCCTCATCCAGATGAGAGCCAAACACGCCGGTAATGAAATATTCTATCCCTTC
>JAYEGQ010000007.1:0-6074 GCA_034659095.1 Thermotogota bacterium | reverse complement strand
CTGGTAAAAACAAAAATAGATAAGGTGTCCATTTTTTTTCATTCATTGTTTAACCTACCTTAAATGGTTTTTGACTCAAAATAACGGAGAAAATAGTTCTATTTTCTCCGTTATTTATTTCTTGTTACTCAAATATTCTTTGCCTATGTCGGTCAATATTTTTCAAGATGGTTTCCACTCTATCAGGAAAAACCATGTATTCTACAAACCCATTCATACCTATTTCGGCCATTTCAGGGTTTGTGTCGATATCATAAAAATGGGATACACCATCTGACCTTGCAATCATATCAATCCCTTGTTTCAGATAAGCGCTTTTAGGATCAAAATCTTTGTGAACAACAGGGTACCCCTGCTCGACAGCTACAATTTCCTGTGCTTCTTTAGAAGCCATAAAATTCAGGAATAACAGAGCATTTTCTTTGTTAGAAGCTTTTTCGGGGATTAAAAAGCCATTAACTGGGACCTGTCCGTATATACCGATATTCGCATCTATCACAGGAAATCTGAAAAAGCCAATATCATCAGAGAGATCATCAGGAATACTGTCTGAGATAAAGGACCCCATCAACATCATGCCAGCCTTACCTTGATACATAAGATTTGCAGCATCTCTCCAAGCATAGGATGAATGATTTTTAACAAAGTATCCTTTATTTAAAAGTGCTCTCCAATAATCAAAGGCTTTGATGACGCCTTCATCGGTATAAGGAATCTTACCATCACAAAGATCGTTATAGTATTCAATGCCATTCGTTCTCATAAGGAAGAAAGAAAACCATCCTGCAACTGGCCAGAGATGTTTAGTCCCAATGGTTATAGGAGTTATACCGTTTTGGTCCAATGTTTCACAAACCTTCAAAAATTGATACCAATTAATAGGTTCAGTTAAGTTATATTCATCAAAAACAGATTTCCGATAATAAACAGCCCACCATTCGTAGTCTCTCGGGACCATATATATTTCTCCGTTATAACTACAGGCACTTTTAAATGCAGCCGGAACGGAATCTTCAAATGAAGCGGGTTCATATGCTTTGCCAACAGGGTAGAGTAATCCTTTTCTTGCAAAGTAACGCATTCTTTCTCCACCCATCCAGGTAATCACATCAGGAGCGTTATCTGAATTGAGCCAGGTACGAAGAAGTATTTTATAATCTTCGTGAGCAACTACGTTTACTTTTACGTCTATTCCCGGGTGATCTTCCATGAACATATCAACCAGTTTTTGGAAGCCATCCTTTGAAGCCGGATCACTATTATAAGAATTAATGACAAGCTCCTCTTTCGCAATTCCAAAAGTAAATGCCAAAATCACCAACAACAAAATAACAACACTTTTTTTCATACAGATTTTCCTCCTTAATACAGATTTTTTTTCAGAAAAGGCTTATCCTTAAAAACAAGGAATAAGACCTATTTAATAACAAAAATTTTTCTTTGGGGAGAGCCCCCCAGCTATCATCACCTCCAACCCCCATATGATATTTATCAATATGAAGTGTGTAGTATTGACTTTCCTTTAAATCGGAAAGGTTTGTGCTTTTTTCCAACGTAGACGTTGTATAAGGCCAAATGGAGAAACAGAGATCAGACTTTGAATTGATAAGCATTTTCTTTTTATTTTTTGAATTGAACAGCAACCATTTAACGCCTGTTCTTAAACCGTTTTCTTGTGGTCGAACATATTCGTAATGTAGTTTATTCGTTTTTTTTGTGAATTGTCCAAAGTAAGCACCATTTTTTCGATCCGGATAATTTTCATGAGGTCCATAGCCTAACCATGAAACGGACTCCCATATTTTTGGGAGTTTCATGGCTAAACCAAATCTTGGTAAAAATTCAAGATATTGGATTGGCTTAATAAAAAAACTTAATTGTATACAGTATTGTGTGGGGAACGAATAAATGGCTTCAAAAAGCGTTTTATCAACGAAGGTAGAGAAAATAAGAATGGGGTTTCCCTGGCGGTCATATTCTTTATGACATTGACAAGCATTAAATTTTTGGTGAAAATTTTTATATTTTTTAAACTTTTGGTCCAAACCTGCTCCAATGTCATTATCTGTGGGAACTCTCCAAAAATTTGGATATATAGGACCTTTCAGTAATTCATTGGTTTGTTCTTTTATTGAAGTGATCATACCGTTTTTTTTCGAAATGGAAAAGAGATAGTCATTTCCTTTCATCGCATATTGTTCGTCATTTTCTAATAGACTTAATGGGCTCTCTGGTGTGAAATTAAAATTTGGAAATAGAAAACATGCCAGTTCTTTCCCTTTGACCAGTTCAATTTGTTCAAATCCAATTTCAAAATGCTGATCACACCAAATTGTTTCTTTTTTGCTTAGAAGGGTGAATTTGAGATAATAGCAAGAATCACTATTTTCATTGATCTCAAAATTTAATTGAAATATTTCCGAAAGACCCGCAGATAATTTGGCCAAATGAACATTACCAATTTGAACAACCGTTCCATTTTCGCTTAATTCCCATGCTAAATCAAAATCATCAAAAGAAATGAAGTCAAATAAATTTTGGATTCTAAAACTATAAGTTGTTTTTTCAAGCATTTCGATGGTGAATGGTTTATAGACGTTTTTAACTTCATGTAGGGCTGGATGTGGTTTATGTTTGGGATTTAAGAGGCCATCACAGCAGAAATTTCCGTTATTAGGATAATCATCAAAATCTCCGCCAACCTTCCATTTTTGCGAACCGTTATTATTCATCCAGATAATCGCCTGATCAGCCCATTCCCAGATAAAAGCGCCTAAGAGTTTCTCGGATTTTCGGATGGCTTTCCAATAATCCTTTATGTTACCCACACTATTCCCCATTGAATGGGCATATTCGCATAAAACAAAAGGCCTTTTCATGTCATGATCTGAATAAAAATCCAAGTATTCCGAAGGATAATACATCCTGGAAACAATATCCACATAGGATGAATAATATGCAGGTTCATAGTGAACCGGTCTTGAATCATCTGTCTGATGGACATACTCAGCAGCTTTTTCCAAACATATTCCGTCACACGATTCATTACCCAAAGACCAAATAATGATTGAAGGATGATTAAAATCTCTTAAAAGCATATTTTTTACTCTGTCTACATAGTGTGGTATCCATCTTTTATCATTTGAGGGGAGCAAAGGTGAATCGCACGGGATCCCGTCTGCTTCAATATTTGCCTCATCCACTACATATAAACCGTATAGATCACACAAATCAAGCCAAAGTGGATTATTGGGATAATGAGATGTTCTGACTGCGTTGATGTTATTTTGTTTCATCAGAGTAATATCTTTTAGCATTGAATCATATGTAATGCTGTGGCCTCTCTCATCATCAAATTCATGTCTGTTAACGCCTTTCAGTTTGATTGGTTTATCGTTAAGTAGGAAAACGCCATTTTCTATTTTTACTGATCGAAACCCAACGTGAGTATTAATCTCTTCAACGATCTCTCCACTTTTGCTGGAAAGCAGTAAACGTATTCGATAAACAGTTGGTTCTTCAGCATTCCAACCCTTGATGTCATTCAGATGCTCATGAATTGTTACATTGTATAAGTTGTCACTATTGTCGTCAAATATCTTTTTATCAATCTTTTTTTTAAAAATATCTTTTCCCTTGTCCGATAACAACATGACAACAGAAAAATCAGAAGAATGATTGCATGTTTCAACCATTATTTGACAGTGAAGTACCCCTTTACTACCCATTGGATCGAAATCTGTTGAAACCCGAAAATCCTTAATATGTGTCTTCTCTCTTGCAAATAGAAAAACATTCCGAAAGATACCGCTAAGTCTCCACATATCCTGGTTTTCAAGATAACTTCCCACATTGTAAGTAAAAACAACAGCAGAAAGTGTGTTTTCCTCTTCTTGAATATAATCCGTAATGTCGAATTCAGCAGGCGAAAAACTATCTCTGTGAAAACCAACCGGGATATTATTAATCAAAACATAAAAAGCACTTTGTACACCTGAGAAATTAAGATAAATCTTTTTTTCAAACCAGTCGGATGGGAGTTTGAACTGTTTTGTGTATAACCCTATAGGGTTATTGTCTTCAGGAATGTTTGGGGGGTTAAAATTAAATGGATAAGTATTATCAGTATATATTGGTGTAGAATATCCTTCCATTTCCCAATTTGAAGGAACATTTATTGGGTCGCAAGAAGAATGCTTAACCGCTTCATTAAAAAAGGCATGTTTGAAGTCAGATAATGAATGATATAAGTGAAAATCCCACAAGCCATTCAGACAAATTGAGTAATTCCACGTATTAATCTGTTTTGTATTCGGATTAATCGTGTTCAGAAACCAAAAATGCGGCTTTTCTTCGCCTATTGAAAGGACATTGATATCATTCCATTCGTTCCAACTAAACTTTCTTTTTTTCATTAAATAATCTCCTCGATAGAAATATGAAGGTTACCGGTAACGTTCAGATAACTATAACATCAACAAATTAGCAAGTCAAATGATATAATAACCTTTATTAAGACATCAAAAGAGGATGTTTTTAAAAACCACTGTTATTCGGCTGATTTTGGAGTTTTTTGAAATTTAAGAAGAACTTTCACGTATGATTAGCTTCACTTCAAGTTTCTTTTTTTGAGCTTTATTAGTTTTACCTTGGATTTTCTCCATAAGCATGATAAAAGCATAGTAACCTATTTCAAACTTTTGGACATGGATTGTTGAGATGGAAGGAGAAGTATAAGATGAAATGTCAATATCATCATAGCCAACAAGTGTTACATCATCGGGTACGATTAAATTATTTTCTTTTAAAGCTCTAAGAGCTCCTACTGCAAGCAGATCATTATAGCAGAAGACACCATCAAATTCCACTCCTTGCTGTAATAATTTCTGAATCGCCATATAACCACTTTTCATATCTGAATTGGTTAAATACAAATATTTTTTATCGAAGGGTATATTAAACTCATTCAAGGCTTTTTTGTAACCGTTTAAAAGCATTTTCGGTGCTGATTTGGAAAGCTGGGTTGAAATGAGTAATATCTTTTTTCTGTTTCTTTCAAGAATATGTCTGGTTGCAAGGTATCCACCGGAAAATTCATCGGAATAAATTTCGTCAATATCCAAATCCTCAAAATGTAATGCCATTACAACGACGGGAAAATCATTTTTTAGAAGATTTTGTAGATCGTTATTTTCTATTTGAACGGGATTCACTAAAATACCATCAACTCTTCTTTGTTGAAGAATTTTTATTGCAGAAGCTTCTTTTTCATAATTTTGATTGGTATTCATGAAAATAATTTGATAACCAAACTTTCTGGCGGCTTCTTCAATCCCTTTTAAGACTTCAGCATAAAAGGGATTGGAATTATCATAAAAAACAACACCGATGATTTTTGTTTGCATGGTTCTTAAACCAGAAGCAGCAACATTTCTTACATAACCTGTTTCTTCGATGATGTTTTTTATCTTTTTCTTCGTGTTTTCATTGACATCATCTTTTTCGTTTAAAACCCTTGAAACGGTGTTGATTGAAAAACCAGATTTTTCTGCAATATCTCTAATTGTAAGGTATTTTTTTCTTTTCACGACCAGTCCTTTCAATCTTAATATCTATAAAAATTATAGCATACTTTATTCAAGCAAATTCATCTAGAACATTGTATTTTCAGTTTTCATATATAGAAAAAGATATTGAATGTGCGTTTTTTTAAAATTTCTAGACTCTTGTGATAAAATTCATTAAAACCTGCAGTCCCGTTATTTTATATCTATGAATCCTTATAAACCTTTATTATTAGTGTATAGAAAGTGTTTTCATTAAGTTATCATAGATATAAATTATATCTATGATCCCGGATTTAATTTTGTATAACATAACCATTGGAGCGGGATGTAGACTCCATAGATATAATTTTCCGGGACTTCAGGTTAAAAGTTTTCAGTAAGGAGGCAAAATGTCATTTTACAAAGTGTTTGAATATGATGTTGATTTGAACAAAGCGGGTAAATCCTTTGTAAGAGTAGCGGTTAAGGGTATTATTATTAAGGGTGAACAAATCCTGATGATTCATT
>JAYEGQ010000006.1:0-6166 GCA_034659095.1 Thermotogota bacterium | reverse complement strand
AAGTGGCTCAATTTTCGAGTGCGATGTGGTTCAGTTTTCAGGTTCTTTCCACTTATGATATACAATTATTGAGATCAATACCATGTACTCCGCCTTTAGAGTGCATTTGATAGTCGGGACAAACAAAACCGCCTATAAAATATTGAAAATAAGTATTTCAGAGTCATACAGAGTTATTTTATTCCTTATTTCTATTGAAAATGGAAAGAACCAGTTTTCACTTGACAAAAGCAGTCGTCACCGACAACGCCCTTGCCCTCGGCTTCCATTCCTATCGGTTCGGCGGTGAATGTTTCTTTCAACGTTCCGGCTCAATAGACATGCCCGGCAAACAAAAAGAGGATTCTAAAAAGAATCCTCTTTTGTACCGCTTCATACTATCTAAATCGTATATATAGAGTGGTGGCGGCGGTCAGATTTGAACTGACGACTCTGCGGGTATGAACCGCATGCTCTAGCCAACTGAGCTACACCGCCAAATTTACAAAAAAATGGTCGCGGGGACAGGATTTGAACCTGTGACCTTCGGGTTATGAGCCCGACGAGCTACCAGCCTGCTCCACCCCGCAACGGATAATGGTACTATTTTAAATCGGGTATTGTAGTCGATTTCATGGTGCCGAGGGTGGGAATCGAACCCACACGATACATAGTATCAACGGATTTTAAGTCCGTAGCGTCTGCCAATTCCGCCACCCCGGCGTTTCCGTTTGGTACTATATCATAAACAGCATCTCTTGTCAATAGGAAACAGTGTTTTTTAATTAAATCTTTGATAAGATATGATTTCCCTTTGATAATTGAAAAATGTGTTTATCTTCAAGAGGTAGTCATAGAAGGTTATGTGCGAATATTATTGATTTTTGCGATAAATTGCTGATAATAATGAATTAAAGCTCGTATTCTTTGGTATTTGCCTTTTATCTAGATATATGATATAATTATAGTTGTCTAATAATGAAAAGAAGATTATAAATAATAAAATTAAAAGGAGCGTGTTTTATAATGGAGATCAAAGTTTTTTACCATGATATGAATTTTGAAAAGACTGATTGCGTAAATTTTTTACACAAACATTTGGGTAAGTATGGCGATGACAAAGAGCTAATCCAACAATCTATTGAATATGCAATGGATAGTGAAGAGGGTAAAGGCGGTTTTGTTGTCGGGGGATATATTGATGATCAACTTGTTGGTTGCGTAGTCATCAATGATACTGCAATGAAAGGCTATATCGCCCAACATATGCTGGTTTATATTGCAGTCCACAGGGATTATCGAGGAAAAGGTTTAGGAAGAAAACTTCTGGATAAAGTGGTTGAGCTTTGTAGCGGGAATATAGCCCTACATGTTGAATATGATAATCCTGCCAGATTTTTGTATAGAAGGTTAGGTTTCAAATCCAAATATGCAGAAATGCGCTACGAACAAAAAGGTGAGCGTGCAAGGCGAAAAGAGATGGAAGCAAGGATTATTAAGAAGTATAAAAAGAAGCCTGAGCTCGTTATGGAAATACTTGATTGGTTGGATACACTTGATTTTGATGATATTGATACTCTTGAAGAAGGTTTTAAGGAATATCTTAACAAGCTCGTGTTATGGGCAACAGATTGGGAAGAAATATTTGAAGACAGGGACAATAAATTAACCAAGTTTGCAACTGCTTTTGACAGTCTGATTAATCTTCCCTATGGGCAGCAAGTCCTTTTGAATAGAATTGAAAAAGAGTTTTATCAGGCAATTGAAACGGTTGTAGAAAGTAACGATTGGGATTTTGCATGGGAAGAATTTTTAATACTGATGGAAGCGGCTAAACGTGTGAAGAAGAAAATTAAAAAAGGTGATATTTAAAATAGTTTATGAACTGATGGGCGATCTTAGAGTCTCCCATTTTAATTATTTTTACTTCAAAGGAAAACAAAGCACCCTTCTTACTGCTGAATGAAACAACTCTCCCGCATGTACACTTTTAATAACCATAGCAGTGTCTAAACCTCTTCCAGTACCTCCGGCTGATACAATATCTTCATTTATTGTGACCAATCCGGCATCGGCTGCCATGATCATATCTTCAAAAATCACTTTTGTTCCTTGTGAAAAGATACGAAGGGTATCTGCAATCATTCTGTGGGGGTACATTCCCCCATATTTTGAAGAAAAACTTTTTTCAATTCCCGTAAAGGCGTGTATGGCAAAAAACACAGAGGCGTTTTTGGTGTCCTTTAACCGTTTAATCGTTTTGGAATCCATCTCGTTTTTACCCGGCTCTTTAAACCCATACGAGTGTCCAATCACCACTAAATTAATCTCATCATCTATCATATCCAATGCCATCTCTGCAGAATATCCGGTTGTTGAAGAAATTAATAATGTTTTGCTTTCAAGTTTTTTTGCGGCTTCGATAGATAATTCAAGGGTTTCTTTCGTATTCTCCTTGCCGGGGTTTTCAAAATATATGGTCTTTGCTTCTATCATTCTCTCAACCTCCTACACTAATTGATTAAACCTAATGCTTTTAAATAATCCCTTGCAATCCTTTCCGGATCTGCTTTGCCAGTATCCACCAGGAAATTCAAACGCCTAATGATTTGGGCATTCAAATATTTATTTAACGGTCTTAAAATTTCTTGAATAGCAGGATACTTATTATGAATCTCTGTTCTCACACAAACAGCGGGATTATATATGGGAAAAAATGTTTTATTGTCTTGCAAAATTTTCAGTTTATATTTATCCAGTTTACCATCAGTGGAAAATACCCTTGCGACATCTATATCGCCCATTGATATTGCTTCATAGGTTACTCCTATTTCCATCGTTTTGACGTTCTTTTTGCTGATATCCATGCCATAGTGATCGGCCATAGTGAAAAATCAATCTGATCGTTCACCAAGGCACTTCGGATGACAAAGGAGCTCATACCATCTTTGTAATCAACTTCATAACCTGCATTTTCCAATAATTCCACAACCATACTGCCTAAAATGTATCCTTCAGTAAAACTCTTTGATGCGACTCTTATCTTTTCCGCACTTATAGCCGCTAAAGTTAACAGAGTCATCATAATACTGGTAATAATTATTTTCGCGTACAGGCTCCTTTTTTTGTGGTTTTTAGAAATATTTATTGTTGAAAAAATCTGTTATTTCAGAAAGCGGAATCTGAAATATAAGAGGACCATAAACATAAGGTGTATAGGCGTATTCTTGAAAAACGATAACAAGCACTTCATTTTGTAAGTAAGACTCAGCGCTGTCGTCTAAGCCCTTAAATTCAGTGAAATCAAAAATCGGAATATCTTTTTCTTTAATCACCTCTTGCATAATCCCTTTAACAACTGAAAGGAACGTGTCATTAACGGTAAATATCTCATTTAAGCTGAGTTCTTTGCCGGTTTCAAGATCAAAAACAAAGCCTATATACAAATGCGAACCATGCGCTGATCTGTAAGTGTAAAGATATTGATCCATTTTAAAACTGATCAAATGATTGTTTTCAAAGGTTTTAGTGGCTTGGGAATAATAATCAATTACATCCCAACGGCTGAAATCAGTTTCAACATCAACTGATGTTGTTTTTAATAAGCTGAATGATTCCAGATACAGTGTTTCGTTGATTTTGTCCAAGGCTTCATTTTCATTTAGAAGAGAAAAAGTGGGTAATTGTATTTTCATAGTTCTTTCAGTTATTTCTACCTGGTCACTTGCAACAAGTGCTACAGTTATAAACATCCCCATCAAAAACAACACGGTTATTATTTTTTTGTTCATAAAATCCCTCTTTTCTTTCTTTTTTTATAATTTTGAAGCGATTACATCTGCAATATAAATACCTGACATGGTTGCTTGGACAATTCCTCTGGTATAACCAGAAGCATCTCCTATCAAGTAGAGGTTTTCTTTTCCCAATTTAAACGGTTCATTGAATACAGGTTTGGTAGAATAGAATTTTGCTTCAATTCCGTATAAGAGATTATCCGGATTGCTGATTCCAGTAATCACATTTGACATCTGTTCAATAAAGTGTTCGATAGAGTTTGCAATTCTTCTGGGTAAAATCAGGTTTAAATCGCCGGGGCTAGCTGTTTCAAGAGTGGGCGATAAAAAGCATTTTTGCAGCCTTCTTTCCGTTGTTCTGCGTCCTGAAATAAAATCTCCGTATCTTTGAACCAGTATTTTACCTCTACCGGCTAATTTATTCGCCAATACGGATAAAGTAGATCCATAAACATAGGCGTCTTTAAATGGCTCTGTAAATTTCTGTGTGACCAATATGGCGAAATTGGTATTCTTTGATTTCTTGTTTAAGTAAGAATGTCCATTGACTAAAGAGAAATCATTACCACCTTCTCCTACAACATAACCTTTTGGGTTGACGCAAAACGTCCTGACAATTTCTTCTGTTTCTGAATAACCCAACACTTTAAACTCATAAAGCAAATCCGTCAGCCAGTCTGTTATTTCAGAAGGAACTTCATATCGAATGCCGATATCTATTTTGTTTTCTTTATAATCAATTTCAAAACGTTTCAATAATTTCTGAATCTCTTTTGAGGATTTGTTATCATACCGTCCGGAAGCAATAACAACATAATCGTAGTCATCAATGGTATCAAAATCGAAGAATTGATTAAAATGAAAGTGGATCATGTCACTCTTTTGTTTCAAATCCAGTTTAATTTCTTTGAGTATTTCCTGGAGAAGATCCGTTCCGATGTGATAAAAATCAGATAACCTAAGTAAAAGATTGTTTCGCCTAAATCCAAGTTCCAGCTGTTTTACTCTTTCATCCCCAATGTTGGCCTTTTCTACATTTTTACCTCTTGTCCAAAGCTCTACTACATAATCAATATATTCTTCATATTTTTTCATCCCAATTAAGTCGCAAATATCTCCGCCGATTTCAGGCGATAAAGACAGTTTACCATCACTGAACGTACCCGCACCGCCAAATCCTGTTATCACATCATTGCTTTGAATTCTTTCCTGGAGATCCTTCCCTTGTTCAAAGCAGTCGATGAATATTTTTTTATGAGAATTTCGAATAAATCTCATTAAAAACCCAATTGCTGATGTTCCCGATCCAACTAAAGCTATCTTTTTCATTTTTCGCCTCCAAAAAGCCTTTTATAATTCTCATTCTACCAAAAAAGAGGAAAGAAAAAAAATACTCATCTATGAAAAACGATATAATCAAAAAAATTGGTATAATGTATTTAAGGTGGTGATTTTATGACAAGAATTTCCTGTATAATTCTCATTTTCTTCTTAGTATCACTTACATGTTTGTTTGCGTTTGAACTCGAAGCAAGTACTACAAATAGCGGTGTTGTAAAACTTTACGAAGATGGTACCTGGGAATGGATCATACAACCTCCTGAATATATCGGTTTCAATTATCCTGAAAGTGATTTAAATCCAGCATCAGAAGTAGAAACTGTACCTTTTGATTTTAAAGACTTCTCTTCTTTTCCGGTTAATTATATCGGTAAATGGACTTGGATCATGGGCGAGGTTTTTATGATTTTAGAAGAAGAAGAGGGAGAAATACTGAGAATAAAGACGCGGAAAAATATAGAGAGTTGGATACAGCAATATGGGGATATTTTGGTTGTTTTTTACGATGGTCCCACACTTAATGAAGGGGATAAGCTCGAAATTCTTGTTGAATATAGGGGTGTAGGGTATAAATATTATTCAAGTGTACCGGTATTTCATTATAAGGAAAAAAGTCAAGTGAGATTTTTGGAATAAAAAATGAGCGCAACAGCTTTTCCGGAATCAGAATCTATAATTATTAGTCGAGTGAATGTATGTGGGAATGATAAATATCAATCAGAAAAACCCGCATTTTTGTCAGAACATTCCAAGATAATAACCATCCGTAAAAAAGCTTTCTGCGCTCAAGTCCGTACTTTGAACTAATTGAAATCTACTCAAGGGGTGAGGCATGATTTTGCTTTGCATATATAAAGACGGAAAAAGATTAGTTTTTTTTCATTTGGGATTTTTATGATAAAATTTCTTGAATAAATATATATAAATGAGTTGATAATGATGATTGTGGTAAAAATTTTTTTTGATTTCCTTTTTTCTTTGGTTTTAGTCATTCTAATTTCTCCCATCCTATTGATTGTTTCAATATTAATTAAACTTGATGATGGAGG
>JAYEGQ010000005.1:0-6213 GCA_034659095.1 Thermotogota bacterium | reverse complement strand
CAGGGAGAATTTACATTTCTCTCCTTTTATTGTTATTAATTCTCGTCCTTTTTTCGAAGCAAGATACGCTGATGGGCTTGCAACATGAGAGATACCCATGTATTTTTTTACAACAGGCCGCTCCTCCAATCCCAATACATGAATGGCTTGACTTAACGATGAATTTGAAAAGTGTTCTGTATCCGGAATATTGCATTTTCTGGCAAATTCATGAAAAACCCGATGATGCCATTTTTTTTCATGGGAAGTCAAAATCAAAATACGTTTTTGAAAATCCTTCGGTATTAAATTTGCAAAGGCTTCCATCAATGCATCCGCAGTCATATCGTTGTGAAAACCAACACCAAGTACCAGATTTTGCTTTTGTAGATTGGTAACTGTTCCCCCGCTTTCAAAACCAATATCAGCTTGTTTTTTTGACGGTAGATAATGTGTCGGTACTTGAAAGTCAGCGGGAAATCCTTTGACTGTGAGGGGGGGGGCATTCAACAATTTGGAATTCAGCGGCAGGATAGCCTTGGGATCTTCGATTACGAGTTTGTTTCTGAAGGCGAACAGATCAATACCCGTTAACTGATTGATGTCCGTTGAAGTGGTCAAGACACATGTACAACCAAATTCTCTTTGTAAAGACTGGCATAGATCAATCCCTCCACCCAAATGTGCGGAAAGGACCGGTATACAATAATTGAGTTTTTCGTCCACAACGATAATTGCAGGGTCTGAAACCTTTGACTCTATAAAGGGTTGAATCATTCGAACCAGTATTCCCATGCTGCCGATGAAAATAATTTTATTGTAATATGTAAAAGCTTTTTCTAATTTCTCCTTTAAACTCCCTTTCATTTCTATGTAAGCGCCATCCAAAGGAGATGGAACAGTTGTTCGCACTTTAATCAACGCCGTTTTCATGGTTCTCCTTTCGGTACTGATGCGAAAATGATTTATCATACAGCTTTGATGGCCCATCAGCTTTTTTTCTGATTAGAAACAATGTCAAATTTGAGGGAAAGTCGATAGTTTTCCATTCTGAAAGAGGCTTCGTTTCAATTCTCTGTTCAGGCCTTGAAATCTGATGCCCCACCGTTAAAGCCGCATCATGGGGATAATATTGCTTCAACTTAGCCAACACCGCTGGACCCATGGAACCTGACAAATAGATTGCAACAGAGAGTTGTTGCGACAACAAGGCATCTAAGTTTTCCGGAACAGGTGTACGCCCTTCAAAGCGTGTAATTAAAACAGACTGGGTGACGTTTGGCAGTGTTAACTCCCATTTGACAGTAGAGGCCAAAGCACTGTAAGCACTGATTCCGGGGACCATCTTGCAAACGATTCCCAGTTTTCCCAAAGCCTCAATTTCTTCGTTTACAGCCCCATAAATAGCCGGATCTCCCGAATGTAATCTCACAATGGTTTTGTGCAGTCCTTCCCATTTTGAAAGAAGTCGTATGATTTCTTCAAGAGTTAATGATGCACTATCTTTTTTAATACAGTGCTCAGGACAATAATCCAGTACCTTTGAAGAACAGGTAGATCCGGCATACAAAACACAATCAGCCTGCTGTAACAGTTTCACAGCTTTTATCGTAAGAAGTTCGGGATCACCTGGACCGCTTCCGACCAAATAGATCATTTTTTCACCCCCTTGAACAAATAAAAGATATGTTCTCCAACGAAGGCTGTTTTTCCGCCTAAATTTCGTGAAGTTGAACGGGTATACATTTCACAGTCATAGCTGATGTCCTTGACTTGCTTCAGAGCAACAAAACTATCGACTGTTGCCAGAGCACAGGCAAAACGTGTCCCCGTTGGCAACAATTTGAAGAGTGATTGCAACCGTTCAGTTGAAAAACCACCACCTATATGAACACAATCCGGTGAGGGGAGTTGATTCACGATATGATGAAAATCACCAAGACATGGAATAATATTGGGGTGCAAAGATGTGTTTTTAACCAAAAGATCATAGCGTACCTCATCTTTTTCCACTGCATATACCTTCCCGAAACACCCCGTCAAAGATGCCAACCAAATTGAGCTAGCCCCACTTCCCGCTCCAAGATCCCAAATCATCTCAGACGGTTGGATATCTAAACTATGGGTAATCAAGGATCTCGACCATTCCCTGGAAACTGGAATACCCGATGTACACAACTGATTATTTTTCGGAAATTGAATATTCTCTGTCCGCTGTCGGTTTGGAACAATCAACAGGATCCATCGGCCATGTGTATAATCAAAGGTATTTAAATCATCAATGACAAAGATTTTTTCCTCATCGGTTCCCAACTCATATCCCGCATAAATTGTCAAACCGAATGAATCGCTTTGGCGAAAGAGCAATACCAGTAAAGACATCAAATCATCCTCGTTTTTGACAAAATAACCGATTTTTCTGCCCATTTTGATCAGTTGCAAACAAACAGCATGGCTTTTTAGAAGATCGTTGCTATTATGACCGCTGACAAGAGACAAATCGTTCAATTCAACGCCGTGTTTTTCCGATAAATATTCAATGGATGAAGACGAATGGATATATTGAAACAGGTCTGGTTGAAGTTTTTCTGCAATTTTTCTGGTGTAACTGAAGATAATCGGACTCCCTCCCACACATACCACGGCGTTTTCTTTCTTTTTCATTGTTTCAATTAACTCTTCAATCTTTTCATCTTTGAGCGAACTGTAAATATCCATTTCTTCAATTTCCCCTCGACATTGCAACTGCCTTGGAATCGTTAAAGAATGCTTAAAACCAACAATCAAATCGGCTTGTTTGAGTATATTGATCGCTTTGTTGGATAAATCATCGATACAATTTAAACCGGTACCCAGTAAGTAAATCATTCTAAACTCCCTTTTTTATAATCCACTAAAATAGTCTCTTTTTCTAACATCACGATCCGAAATATCAATGCATTTTCAGTATCTGTATTGAAAAAATCATCCAATTTGTCAATTGCCCCTCGGGCTAATAAAGCAAACAATTTCTTAATGTCAACCCCTTTATCCCTTAAAATTTGCATAACGGATGAAAACGGCTTCGCATTCAAAATGGTCTGAACCGTTACTTTTTCATACTCGTTTGCCAACATGGTGTAATAGAGAGCCATAATCTCATGTTTACTGTCTGAATGCCTGCTGTCTGTATTGAAGTTCCCACCGGAAAGTTTGATGATTTTTTGAAAAGCACCGCAAATAGCTATTTCATTAAATCCCTTTTCTTTTAAATTTTGAATCGCATAACCAAAGTAATTCCCGCAAATAATAGTGTTTTCAGTTGGGCCAAACAGATTGATGTACCGTTTTTCTCCGAGTCCTCCTAATACAAGAACCGCTTTTTGAAAACCTTTCGCCTTTAAAACATCCATTTGCGGAAGTAATGATTCTTTCCAAGCTTGTTCACTCATTGGTTCGACAATACCTGTTGTTCCCAATATGGAAATCCCACCCTTTACCCCTACTTTATGATTTAATGTTGATTTTGCCAATGTTTCACCGTTCTCAACATTTATGGTAATTTTTGCCGATGGGATATTAAAATCCCTTAATACCCTCTTCATCATTTCCCTGGGAACTTGATTGATTGCAGGTTCACCAACCTTAATTCCCAGTCCTTCAGCGGTGACAGTCCCAACACCAAAATCACTGTTAAAGCTTATTGATTTTGCAGCGTCCCGATCAATTTGACAACAAGCGGAAACTTCACATCCATCGGTAATATCTGCATCATCTCCAGCATCTTTTTTCACCGTGGCATAATATTTTCCATCTGTTTTTTGATATTTGTGTATTTTGATATCCAGAAGTTGGTTTCCCGGTAGGATAATGGAAACATGGGTGGGCTTTTGATTCCCAAGTTGATACAATAACGAGGCCTTTAACGCCGCTGTTGCAGCAGCACCCGTTGTAAAACCTTTTCTGAGTTTCAACGTGTTGCCTTCTCCGCTATTTGCCTTGAATTTTCGTACTTTAACAAAGCATTGATAATGGACACCGCTATTGTTGACCCGCCTCTGCTTCCAGAAAGGCTGATATAAGGAACATCCGATGCCATCAATTTTGCTTTCCATTCAGAAGCCCCGACAAAACCAACCGGAACCCCAATAATAAATGAGGGGAGCGGTCCTTCAAGCAATCTTCTCAATGCAGTTGGTGCATTGCCAATAATAAAAAGCGCATCCCCTTTGCCAAGCGCTTCAGACATGGACAGATATGACCGGGAAACACCCAGTTCTTTGGCTTTTGTAGCAATCTGTGAATTTCTAATATAACACTCATATGAAAAATCAGGGAATGGTACTTTTGAAATCCCGGAAAGAACCATCGTAACGTCAGTTACAATTCTGGAAGTTGCCAATGCCTTTCGAAAACCGGTATAAAAATCTTTGGAAAAAACAATGGATTCGCCAACTCTGGGATCACCGGTCGTATGAACCACTCGCTTGACCACTTCCCATTGTAAATCAGAATACCGATTTCTGGTTTTTCTGTTAATCATGATAGCCTGTATAATATCGAAACTTTTATTCTCAATGCCTGTTGGATTAAGAATTTTTAGGACCTCCTCCGCTTCTTCCGGAGAAAAACCCTATATAACAAAAAGGATTGCTTTTTATAACCGGAAAAAGCAATTGATACTATCTTATAAACAACTCAGATAGGTCTCCCGACTTACGGATTATCCTAATCATCACAGCTTCCCGGTTTTACCCAGTGCCATTTTGTGATTTTCGTCCCCGCTTACGGTGGCCGGACCGTTTCGGATTTTCACCGAATTCCCTTTTACGCTTACGCATCTGAAAGGTCTTGTATTTAATTTTTAATGGATTTCGATAACGGAAATCCACAAAATTATATCATGGTCATTCCATTTTTTCAACTGAATAGAACTAAAGATTGAAAAATAGCCTTTCCCCATCATATATATGTGAAAAACATTTATTGACAATAAAGTTTAAGCATGTATAATATATAGAGGTGAATAGATATATTATAAGACTATATATTATAAAGGAGAGGAAATTGATGGAGTCAATAAAGAAGGTCTTTGCGTATTCAAAAGAATTTCACAAAAAGATCTATTGGGCAGTTACTCTTGCTGTATTAAGCGTTTTTTCGGGAATCGTTCCTTATTATCTTGTGTATCGAATTTTTAACGGGATATTGGTTCAAAATGAGACAAGTATAATTACATTTTTATCCCTGTCTTTACTGGTTTTTGTATTTTTAATCGCCAAGTCATTTTTGTTTTTAAGGGCAATGGCAGCATCTCATGAAGCTGCTTTTGATACTCTGATGGGGATTCGCTACAAACTGGCTGAAAAAATGATGAAAATGCCTTTAGGAGAAATAAAAAAAACGGGTTCCGGGAAACTGAAAAACATGTTTGTGGATGTGGTGGAGGATATGGAATTGATTCTTGCGCATATGATCCCTGAGGGAATTTCTTATATTGTTGCACCAATCGTTACCATTCTCATTATTGCGTTTGTTGATTGGAGAATGGCATTACTCGCACTTGGCACACTCCCCATAGGAATGGTCAGCATGTGGTTAATGATGAGAAATAGCCCGGAAAAATCGGCGATTTGGTATGCATCTTCCAATAATATGAATCGTCGAATTGTCGAGTATATCGGAGGAATGGAAGTTATTAAAATTTTTAATCAGACTACACGATCATTTAAAAAATATTCCGATTCCGTAGACGATTTTAAAAAATACACCTTGGATTGGTACAAAGAGTGTTGGAATTTTATGGCGATATTTTTTGCCGTTGTTCCTCACACGCTTTTTTTAAGTGTTCCAATTGGTGCTATTTTTTTCTTGAATGGTACGTTGACACTGAGTCATTATCTACTTTGTCTGTTACTGACGATGGCATTGGCTGAGCCCATGGTGAAGCTGGTGAGATTTCCCAAAAATCTAAACATGCTTAAAAAAAAGGTTTCTTCTCTGGATGGCTTGCTTAAGGGAACTGAACTTACCATCACTTCAAAAAATCTGGTACCCAATAACAATCATGTTACCTTTGAAAATGTTACTTTCGCATACGACAAGAAAAAAGTGCTGAAACAATGTAGGATTCCACCGAAAAAACAGCCATTTCCAAAAAAGGGAAAATCCCTTAAAAAAGCAAAAAATCATAGGATTTAAACTTTTCCAAACAAAAACAGATGTAATCCCCTGAGCTTTTCAAAAAACTCAGAG
>JAYEGQ010000004.1:0-6237 GCA_034659095.1 Thermotogota bacterium | reverse complement strand
AATACCAGGGCAGCAGCGATAACGACAGGGTTGAAAAGATCACCTACAAAGAAGATGAGCAGCGCATTTACATCAATAAAGATAAATATTTTGAAGGCATAGCGCCGGATGTCTGGAATTATCACATAGGCGGATACCAGGTTTTACACAAATATCTGAAAGATCGAAAAGGCAGAAACATGGACGAAGCACCGCACTATTGCCGCATCGTTACCGCCTTGAGTAAAACCATAAAGATTCAAAAAAAGATAGATGAGATTTATCCCGAAGCAGAAAAGGAAGTCATTGATTTTTAACATAAGGGGTATCAACAAAAAAACCATTGATTTTACTGGGCTGTGGCTGGATTGTGGAGCCTGAAAAAAACGAGAAAAAAATGTAAAAAAGATGGCTTGGGCAGGTTTAACAAAGCAATTTCCTTGAAGGTGTGGATTCAATGTCAACAGTTGCAAAAGTGGATAAATGGCCAATTATTTCAATAATAATTCCCGTTTTCAATGGTGGGAAAACTATTGGAAAGTGCTTAAGGGCGTTAGTAAACCAAACGTATCCAACTGGGAAGTATGAAATCATCGTCGTTGATAATGGATCATATGATAATACAGTGAATATTGTTAAAGAATTTCCTGTTAGGCTTTTTTTTGAAAATAGAGCCCATAACTCGTACATGGCTCGAAACTTGGGGATTAAACAAGCAAAAGGTGAAGTTATTGTTTTTATTGATGCTGATTGCCTTGCCGAAACAGATTGGCTTGCAAATTTAGTTGAGCCTTTTCATGATGAGAACGTTGGGGTTGTTGCGGGTGAGGTGCTTAGTCCTGAATCAAAGAATTTAATTCAGGGTTTCTATGCATTTTCAGGGTTTTTGGAACAAAAAAAGAAAGTGAAAAATAAAATATCAGCAATTGCAACAGCAAATGTAGCAATTAGAAAAGTAATATTCGATGTTGTGGGACAATTTGATGAAAACTTTCGTTGGGGCGGGGATAATGATTTTGGCCTCAGGATACAAAGGGAAACAAACTATCTGATCCGATTTGCCAAAAAAGCAATAGTATATCATTCCCACAGGGCTTCTCTAAGAGGACTTATCAGGCATGCCTACACTTATGGGCTTGGGAAAGGGCGTTTTCGGATAAAATATGTTAATCAGGGCGATGTCAAAAGAAACACATCAGTTCTATGGAATATCAGTTCGCTTTTGAGATTGTTTGTCGGAATAGTGATTATGCCTTTCCATTCCTATAAAGTATTTAGAGCAGGGCGGAGTCTTTCTGAAAGTTTAGCCTATCCGATACTGGATAAGCTCTTCTGTATTGTTGAACAGATTGGCATTATAATTTTTTTGGTGAGAAAACGCTGATTAATACAATGAAACAATTCAATAAAAAGGGAGTTGCCCGCTTCGGCATTATCGGATGTGGAGCTATTACGGAAATGGCTTATTTACCTGTTTTTAAAGAATTCAGTATAGGGCAACTAACTTGTCTGGTTGATGCCGATATACATCGTGCCTCGGCTTTAGCCAAAGACTTTGATCTTTCTTATGTCGGGAAAAATTTAGAAGCTATATTTGATTATGTTGATGTTGTTATAGTAGCTGTTCCGAATCATCTTCATTTTCCTATTTGCAAAGTATGCTTAAAGGCGGGAAAACACGTGTTATGTGAAAAGCCTATGGCAATGAATGCTCAAGAGTGCGAGGAACTGATATCTTTGGCAAATAAGTATTCCTTAAAGCTCGCTGTGGCACATGTCCGTCGCTTTTATCCGGCGGCGAAAAAAATCAAAGAAATCGTAGTGAGCAGAGAACTTGGGGATGTAAAATCTTTCGATTTTGCAGAAGGGACTGTGTTTGGATGGCCGACGGTCTCAGGCTTTTTTTTCGATAAAGAAAAAGCCGGTGGAGGCGTTCTGATGGATATAGGGGTTCATCTTCTTGATTTATTACTTTGGTGGCTTCCTTGCGAAACCGTGCATGTCAACTATGAAGATGATAATTTGGGTGGTGTTGAGGCGTTCGCAAAAATTGAGATAAGATTTTCAAATGGTGTAACTGGTAAAGTAAAATTGAGCCGACTAAGTGTCTTAAAGAACTTTTACATTCTATATTTTGAAAAAGGAAATATTAAATGGGATCCATTTTCCCCAAAAAGAATTTATATTCAAAAATTTCAAAAAAGTCTTAAGACAATAAAGGTTAAGAAAGGAAACCCTGTTAAGGATATGCTTTCTAACTTTGTTTATTCTATTCAAAATGATCAAAGGCCGCTGGTTATCGGTGAAGATGCCTTGAGTGCAATTCAATTAATAGAGAGGTGTTATCATTCTCGTAAATTACTTCCTTTAGAATGGCTTCACGTGGGAAAGGGCGCTCCATGTGGATAAAGAGTGATGAGGTTTTAATAACAGGGGCTACCGGGTTTATTGGAGGAAGGATTGCAGAACGACTATGGATTGATTGCGGCATTATATCGCGCTGTTTGGTTCGAAACTTTTCTAACGCGGCCCGGCTGGCGCGCCTTCCTGTAAGAAGGTATCCTGGAGATTTATTAGACAGGCCATCTGTTGAGAGGGCTATGGGAGATTGCAAAGTTGTTTTTCACTGTGCTTATGGAAATACAGATGATCTTCATTTAAATAGGCGCATCAATGAGGAAGGAACGAAGAATATAGGAGAGATAGCCCTTAGAAACGGGGTTAAAAGGTTTGTATATATTAGTTCAGTGGCCGTCTATGGTTCCAATCAACCTGAAGAGGTTAACGAGAAAACATCGGTACGGTTTTCGGATGACGAATACGGAAACAGTAAGATCAAGGCAGAGGAGGTTTGTGCCGATTTATTAAACCAGGGATTGCCTGTGGTAATTGTACGGCCTACTGTTGTTTTCGGCCCGTTTTCCCCGATTTGGACGGTCGGAGCCATAAAAAGAGTCCTTATCGGCGGCTGGGAAGACGTCGAGGGAGTAAATGGGTTGTGTAATTCAGTCTATGTGGACGATTTGGTTGATGGGCTCTTGTTAAGCGTAAAGTTTGACAGAGCGGTAGGTGAAACTTTCATTGTTTCTGGTGAGCCTCCGATTACCTGGAATGAATTTTTCGGAGTGTATATACAATTGGCGGGATTGTCTGAACCATCTGAAATATCCGGAGGAAAAAGAAAATTAAAATCAATTTTGAGTAATCTTCTACGAGGAAACATTAATTTATTTAGAAGATTCTTTGAGCCCCAACTAATGGATTTCTATTTATTCATGAAACAAAAAAGTCCACATTTTACGAGAAAACTTGATGGTTTGATAAGAGGGGGTATTAAGGAAGATGAGGTGAATAGATTTTCTCAGAAAACAATCTATTCAATTGATAAAGCAAGAAGCACGTTAGGATATTCTCCCAGATCTTTTGAGGAAGGTATGAGGATAACAGCCGATTGGCTAAGACATCATGAATATATATAAAGTGATATGTTGCACGGTGAGCAGACAAATGAGATCGGGAGAATTGAAGGCATGAAGATTTTGAAGAACATGAATCCCACAAATATGAAACTTCGGTTCTTCATAATTGCCTATTGGCATGACCCTCGATTTAAAAAGAAGGTTGGCGGGCTTATTCGTATGTTTGAGCTGGCTGATAACTTAAAACAAATGGGCCGCCACGTTACACTGATTCTTCCGAAGATAGGTTATCCCAAGAAACAAACTGTTGCTGATGTAATTGAGATTCCATTTATAGACCTTCCGATTATACGTCCTCTTTCTTTTCATTTAATTTCTTCCCTGTATTTGTTAAAGACGCTCAGCAATGCAGATTTTATTTATGTTAGACAGTTGAATTCTTTTTTGCCCCTGATGATTTCTAAATTATGCAATATACCCTCTTTTTTTGAGATTCCGAATGATCCTTATATTGCTTATCAATCCGGCAGTAAAATGAGGCGTTTTTTTGAGAGAACCATGGACAAGCTGTCAATGGCCTTGTCAAACAAAATCGTCGTTCTGTCTGAATGGAGCAAAAAACGTCTCAATCAGCTTGGCGGAGTCCCATTGTCAAAGATAGTCGTTCTGCCAAGCGGCACAGATACTGATTTATTCAGGCCGTTGGAAAAGGATGCGTGTTGTCAAAAAGTTGGGCTTGATCCATCATTTTATTACATCGGATTCGTGGGGACTTTTTTTGTTCACCAAGGTATAGACGTTTTGATCGATGCCGCGCCGCTTATTTTGGAAAAATTTCCCAATGTCCGATTTTTGCTTGTAGGCGACGGCCCCATGATGAATAGTTGGACGGATAAGGTGAATCAAAAAGGCCTTCAAGATGTTTTTATTTTTACCGGTCAGGTTCCCTATAAAAAAGTCCCGGAATATATTGGCACTATGGATATATGTGTTGCTCCACATTTTAAAGACAGCAATCAAGCTTCACCTGTAAAAATATTTGATTATATGGCCTGCGGTCGGCCTATTGTGGCAAGCGATATTGAAGTGGTTCGTGAAATTGTCGGAGACAGTAGATGCGCTTTATTGGTGTATCCAGGGTATGCCGATGATCTGGCGAGGGGGATTATTTTGTTGCTTCAAGGTGAAACCAAAAGAATGGAAATGGCAAAAAAGGGAAGGGAATGGGTTAAAGTTAATTTTGACCGGAAAAAGCTGGCGGAAAAGTTAATATTAAAAATCCAAAACCAGGAACCATATAGAATTCCTTAATATGCGTAACAAAGTACCTGAATGGAGTTGTTCATGAAAGATCCAACGTCTCTCCACGATGATGAATGGGCAATTGGTTGGAAATCATCTGATACACATTTGATAATGAAGGTAGGTTCCAATTCGTGAGTGATATAGTTTCCCCCCTTGCACCTAATGCCATTTTCGATGTTGGCTGTGGCAATGGATTACAAGCCGAAACGTTAAAAAAGACTATGCCAGAGGTAATCGTAAGGGGTTGTGATATTTCTTCTGCAGCCATTGAAAAGGCCTCAAACCGGATGGATTTGTGTTATATTTGTAATATTGATAACTCTGATTTGCCGGAAAACAGCGAAATTTATGATTTAGTGTTATGTGTAGCGGTATTGGAACATTTGTATGACGTTTCACATGCTCTGAAGGAGATACACCGAATTCTCAAGCCAGGAAAACATGTGCTAATTCAGGTGCCTAACCTTTGTTTTTGGAAATTTCGCCTTGAAATTTTAATGGGGAAAATCCCATATATATTGCGAGACCAGAGACACCTGCACAGTTTTAATAAAGGATTTTTAATCGAGAGATTAGAGTATGCAGGATTTACACGTCACCGTATTTTTGGACAACGAGAACGAATTAAAAAACTTGCCACCTTGTTTCCTTCGCTTTTTAGTGAGGATATTTTTGTTTTGGCAATGAAGCAAAAACAGGAAATATTATAAAATGCTGCGATGGACAAAAGATATTTTCAGATGGATCAGACCTCACCATGTTATTGAGAGTGTCAAAAATCCAAAAAGAGCATTAAGGGAACTAAAATATCGGTATACTTTCAGCTCTAAGCAACGCTTTATTGCTGATATTTTGTCGTTGCCCAAAGGACAGGTTTTGGAGGTTTTTGATGAAGTTCACCGAAGTAACTTCTTGTTTGATTTAAACTCCCAAATAAGAGAGCATCCTCCTCAGTCTGGACGAGGTGCGATGGGAGATGAAGCAGAGCTGCTGTACGTCTGTTTCCGTTTGACAAGGCCTGCATTGGTAGTTGAAACCGGCGTTGGAGCTGGTTTGTCAACAGCCTATATATTAAAGGCACTTGAGAAGAACAATTATGGGCTGCTCTATTCTGTCGACTTTTACAAAGATGGTGAACAGTGCGGATGGATTGTCTCAGATCACTTAAAAAAGAGGTGGAAACTCACCAAGGGCCTTTCAAATCAGGTTTTAGATCCGTTATTAAGCCAACTTGGGCCAATAGATGCTTTCATTCATGACTCCGGTCATTCCTATGAGAATATGATGATGGAATTCCAGACGATATGGCCATATCTAAAAAATGGTGGTGTTTTTATGGCTCATGATGTAGGTAGAAACGACGCTCTCTTTGACTTTTTAAAGGAAGTGCAATTTTCTTGGCGGAGTGTGAGAACATACAATGTTTTGGCTGGTTTTCAAAAGATTTCCAGAAGTTATGGTATTTTGTAAAATCATGCTACAAACCCTGTGCTGTGCATGGGGATGAAAGGCAATTTTCTCTCGATTACAAAAT
>JAYEGQ010000003.1:0-6325 GCA_034659095.1 Thermotogota bacterium | reverse complement strand
TGGCCATAAAAAACCATGGCCTGAGGAGTGTTTTGCCTCCGGCAAAAACTCCATGGTGCCCGAAAATAAGACGATACTTGAATTTTCGATTTTATCTTTAAAATTACCCTTTTTGCAGTGCAATCATAAAATCAAATCATTTAAATACTAAGTGTGATTATACTCTTAACAACAACATTCCTTTGAAAGGGGGAGTTCATTTCAGACTGTCCGAGTATGCACAAGCACTATGTGTCAGGTTGGGGATCAGTGAAGATGTGATCCGAGAAGTCATTGCGAAAGGAACACAAACGGAAATTTGTGATGGTTTGGCCACTTCTTTTTGTTTTTGTCCGGAAGACTTTTACAATGACCCAAGATGGACGGGATTAAACGTTGTCGTTTCAAATCAAACCGATACGATTGTATCGGTCTTTTTTTTGCGATAAAGAAAGTTAAAAAATGAGGTGATGCTATGGGCTTTATCCATGCGGTACATGATCTGTCCAAGGGGATGGTGTTTCAAAAGAAATCCCACCCCTTTATTCAGAAGATATGGGATGATAACACACGAATGCTGCAAATCTATATTGAAGTGAACGATTTACAACTCCCCATGGAACCCGCGGGGATCTCTGCCATACAATTAACAACTGGAGATATTCAACTGAATGTTGAAAAAAGCAAAGAACGTTATCAGTTTAAAAGAAAGCCTGGGAGTGGTCAATGGCAATACGGGCCATTGATTCAAATGGGAATGGTGACTGCCGGCAAGCTGGAACAAACCTTAAAAAATAACATTTTACCAAAACTGGCAAAAAGAATCTTCAGTCATATGGAAAAAGACGGGCTTTTTGTTCCCGGTGGTGCTTCAAAGATTGAAAACCTGGTTTTTTCAAAACTCTCCACTATAGAAAGTAAAATCGACACCAACTACAAAACCACCCTGGTTTTCGGAATCAGCCATAACGGAACCCAATACCTGCCGGGGGATTTGGCATGCTTTGATGATTATTTCTACTCTCTCATCAGCGAGAGTTTTACTGCGTTACAATCCCCTGTTCCTTGCTCTTTATGCGGTCAATCAACAAACACCATCATCAATCTCAATAAGGTTTTCAATTTCTCTACATTTGACAAGCCGGGATTTATTCCGGGAGTGGACGATAAACAACTTTCAAAGGTCTTTCCCGTTTGTGAAACCTGTTTCAGCGAACTTTCCCATGGTAGAACCCAAGTGGAAGAAAAATTCAACAACACCTACACCCTTCCCAACACACAAATCTGGATCATTCCCGAGGTGATTTCCAATGATTTATCCTCTTCAGGAGGATTGAAAAAGCAAAGTGTGATTAAAAACTTTGAAGACTATCTGGAAAAAGACGCATCCCTTAGGGAAAAAAGAATCCTAAGCGCTTTAACCCGGCAGAACAATGCACTTAACTTCCATTTCCTGTTTATGGAAAAAGACAAGTCAAAAGAGGCCTTGCTGGGAATCATTGAGGATGTTTCTCCTTCCCACTTGAAGAAACTTGAAGAAATCTGGGGCGAAAACATCAGACGTTTCACTTTACAGGGGAGTCCAAAGCTGGATACCTGCTTTTCATTTATCACCTATACTCTCATGAAAGACGGGAAAAGTAAAACCAACAAATTGGAAGCGGCTTACAGAAAGCAAGTTGCTGTGGCTATCCTTTCAAAACTGCTGCGAGGACAGCCTGTTAATACACACTCCGTAAAAAGAGAGTTCGTCTCCAGATATCCTCAAATCATGCATTTGGACGAGTACCCGCAAATTATAAGAAATCAATTCAGAGTGGTGGAATTTCTTGAAAATTACAACAGGGAGGTTGCAAAATGAATTTGGAATTTATGAATGAAATGAAGGACAAGTATCTGCAAACCGATGAGGGAAAAGGTGTTTTACTGGCCGGAATCACCCTTGGCATGCTGGCTTATCAACAGAAAAACGGAAATGAAGGGAAAAAGATATCAGACACCCCGCTATTCAAGCAAATTCATTGGGGAAAGATGACCTACAGAGACTTGAAACGATTACTGGCAAGGGTTCCGGAACTGCTTAAAGCTTACAAGGTCAATTACGCCTCATATATGAGTAGCCTGAACGGGAAAAGTGGAGAACTCCTTCTGAAAGAAGATACAAAAGACCTGGGAGTCAATGGGAATTTTGCCTTCACCATCGGATTCGTGAACAGCTATGACTATTTTTGGAAGGTATTCAGCAAGGAAGCTGAACAAAAAGAGGAGGGAACACATGTTTAAAAAAAGACGACAGTACATTTTTGTCTATGCCGTAAAAGATGCCAATCCAAACGGCGATCCTTTGAACGACAATCATCCCAGATACGATGAAGAAACCGAACAGATTCAGGTCAGCGACGTGCGAATCAAACGAACGGTACGGGATGAATGGGTTAGAATCGGAGAAACAGTTTTCGTAGACGGTGAGCCAAAGACCATGGCCAACAGATACAAAGAACTGAAAAAGATGCTTAACACAGTCAACGGAAAAGACACCATGGCAAAGTGTATCGACACCCGACTGTTTGGTGTAACATTCTCACACGGCAATAAAGAAACATTCTCCTGGACGGGCCCGGTTCAATTCCAATGGGGTCGATCACTTAACAGACAAAAAGTCCAAATGATACAGGGAACCGCTGCATTCTCCACCAAAGACGGCAACGAACAACGCTCCTTCCGATCGGAATACATCGTCCCTTATTCCATCATCACCACAACAGCCATCGCAAACGAAACCGCCTCTGAAACAACCGGTGCTACAGATGATGACTTAAATACGTTGAAAGAAGCCCTCTGGGAAGGCACGAGAAACCTCATCACAAGAAGCAAAATGGAACATAGGCCCATGATGCTCATGGAAATCACTTACAAAGAAGATGCCAGAACCCATCTGTGTGCACCGGAAGAATACCTGAAACTCACCACATCTCAAGGCCTACCCATGGATGAAGAAGAACAGCTGAAAATCAGAAGTGCCAACGATTTTGGAATAGACATCAGTGATTTGCAGGCAAAACTAACAAGCATGAAAGCCGTCATCGAAGATATCTCCATCCAGACAGACGACCGATTAACCCTCATCGACCATTCCCCTGCACAACAAGGATGATGATCCCCCATGGCATGTGTATTCGATATCCACTCAGAAAGAGCCATGTTCAGAAAACCCTACACCACCACATCCTCAGTTTCCTACCCCTTCCCCCCACCCACAGCGGTGGCGGGGATCGTCTCAGCCATACTGGGATTTGCTAACAAAAGCAATGAAATCATCGGCAATGCCGCTTACTGGGAAAAAATGGCCGGTACTCAAATCGCAATCAAAATCAACAAAACCGTCAAATGGGACACCCAAACCGTCAATTTTCTCACCACCAAACCAAGCCAAACCGGACGTGTTCAAATCAAACATCATTACATCAAAAAACCTTCCTACCGCATATACTTGCGAGGAGAACTGGAGGAAACCCTATGCCATTCACTGAAAAAACAGCAATACACCTACACCCCCTACCTGGGCGTAGCCTATGCCCTGGCCAATATCACATTCATCGGCCAATTCCCGGAAAAACCCTTCACCACAACCACAGTAGACACCATCTTCCCCATCACCGATCCGGAAGAACCCCTCGAGCCAGACATGACAAAAAACAACAGCCTGAACAAAACCGAAATCCCCTTTGAATTCACCCCCGAAAGAAATCTGAAAAAAGTCCTGGACACCCTTTACAAAAACACCGCCATCCCCATTCATTTCAAAACACCCCCGAAAAATATTCACCTCATCAACGACGAAAGCGTGAAATTTTTTCCTGCCTGGAAAAGTAAGACAGATAAATAATTCCCCTCCACCGAGGGGGGGTCTAAACACTCTAACGGGAACATCACTATTAATGTTATTCTCCCAAGACCCACCTCCACCACTTAAATTTCAAAATCGTGTCACCCAACTCCAGCTCTATGAAAGGAAACTACTAAAAGGAGGCCACATGACCCTTGAAAACATCATCAAAACACTCAAAGGAAACAGCCATCCGGAAAAGGCATTATCAGACCACCTCTATAACTGCCTACACCTCTCCGAACAAATCAAAGCTTTCCATAACATCGACATCGAAATGAAAACTGAAATCCTCACCCATGACGTGGCAAAAGAACACCCCCAATTCCAGAAGCACCTAAAAAACAAAGCCATTCGCTTTCCTCATTCAGAGCCTTCATCTTATCTCACCTTCCTGCTCACACAAAACATTCTCAGCGCTGAAGTTGTACGCCGCCACCACGGCAGCATGGAAAACTTCGAAAATGCAAAAAGCTTCTGGCTCTCTCAGGCCGCCGAATCCATGAACGAAACCGTCAAAACATACGCCCCTTCGATAAACATTCCCCAAGAAACCCTTGACAAAACAGAAACCGCCATCGATGACTTACTCTCCCAAGACACCCAAACTTTGGAAGACTGGTACACATTAAGAATGAAAGCCTCAATCCTGGCAACCGCTGACAGAATGGAAGCCATCGGCGTTGAACAAATACCCTTCACCAAACCTGTTATCAACCAAACCACAGAACAATTCATTCAACAATTGCCAACAAACATCCTCAGCCAATGGCGAAACGACACACGAAAACAAACCCTTGAGCAAACAGACAAAATCAAAGAACCAGGAATATACACCCTTTCACTGCCCACAGGCAGCGGAAAAACACTCATCGGGCTGGAAATTGCCAACCAACTTAAAGCGAAAACCATCATCTACGCCTTACCATTTATAAGCATCATCGATCAAAACGCCAAAATTGCCAATCACATATACAAAGATATACAGGAAGACCATCATCAGGCCCAAAGCGAAAGCGGAGAATCGTCTCTTTCCACCTTTGTGGAAGCATTCCGTTACTGGATATCCCCGGTAATCATCACCACATTCGTTTCGCTGTGGAACGCCATTTACTCACCACGCTACAACGCCACGATGAATTTTCACCGGCTGAAAGACAGCGTCATCATCCTGGACGAAGTCCAAACCCTCCCACCCCAATGCTGGCAAGGTTTTCTGAAAACCATGGAATTCTTGGCTAAAAAAATGAACATCACCGTCATCATGATGACTGCCACCCAACCTTCAGCAGATACTTCCACTGAACTTTCAAACAACATCTTCTTCCCAGGAAAAAGGCACACCTATCGATATATTCATGAAACAAACCTTAACGCCATCATTCAAAACATGAACCCCAAAAAAAACAACATGTTCATACTCAACACCCGTAAATCCGCTTTAAAAGCCTACCTGTTGGCCCAAAACCAACTTGAAACCCCCTTCTTCCTCTCCAAATGGATCATCCCAAGAGAAAGAAAACAACGAATCGAGACAATAAAAAAACGTGAAAAACATGGAAAGCAAAGAAACCTGATCACCACCCAATTAGTCGAGGCCGGTGTGGATTTAGACTTTGACGCAGTCATCCGGGACATGGCACCCCTGGACTGCATTGTTCAGTCCGGTGGAAGATGCAACCGAAACATGAAAAACCCCTTAGGCACTATCACCATCTGTGAATTACTGGATCATTTAAACCGCCCCTATACCGGATATGTGTATGACAAAATCCTGCTCAACGTAACCAAAGACCTTCTCAACGAATACAACGATAAAGAGATTGACGAACACCAAATGAATACACTTCTAAAAGACTACTACCGGCAAATCCAACAATCCATTGTCCAATCTGGACCCTGGGAGGCCATCAGTACTGGTAAATGGGGTGAGTGGTTCCCTTTAATCCAAAAAAGAGTTCCTGAGGCAACCGTCATCGTGGACATTGATGGAGAAATGAAAATTCTCTTGGACACCATCAGCGAACTACCCAAAGGATTGGCATCATTAAATACAAAAAGAAACTTGTGGAAAAAAATCGGGGAAGCGATCATTAACGTCCCAAAAAAAGAAATCGACCAATGGGAACAAGCCATCAACTCAGGCATCATCGACGACACCACCACCGAAATCTACAAATACGACGAATGGATTTACACCATCACCCCCATCGGAATCGGAACCATTTATACACCAGAAGCAGGCTTTATCCCTTATGATATGATTGATGAAATTACATGAAACAGATTGATATGGGATGGTACTTTCGAGAGTGTTTTAAACCAGTTTTATAAATATGATTCCACTGCAAAAAGGGTAAGATAATCCAAACAAAAGAAGATAAGAGAAAACATTGTTTTTGTCAATAAATATGGTATAATAGGGTCATACAAGCGGTACAGGAGATGATTTGAATGTGG
>JAYEGQ010000002.1:0-6455 GCA_034659095.1 Thermotogota bacterium | reverse complement strand
AATCGTCTGATTTCAAGATTCCAGATGGGTCTTGTTGTCGAAATACTCGCACCTGATGTTAGTACTCGAAAGCGTATTATTGAGTACTTTGTTGAAAATGAAGGGTTGTCTTTACCCGTTAATGCCGTTGAATATCTTGCAGAGAATTCTTCCAGCAACATACGTGAAATTATAGGTTTTCTCATTAAAATCATCATGACTAATAAATTACAAAATAAACCAGTTGACCTGATGACAATAAAACTTATTCTAAATGAAATCATTCCAGGCAATGAAAGGTTAAGCAAAACACCCTCGCCAAAGGAAAAACTTTTTCAGTCCATTGAAAAAGTCTTCAATATTGATCAAAAAGCCTTGGTTTCAAAAACCAGGAAAAAGCCAGTTAGCGAAATTAGGATGATAGCA
Organism: Thermotogota bacterium; assembly: GCA_034659095.1. Lineage (GTDB taxonomy): Bacteria > Thermotogota > Thermotogae > MWEM01 > MWEM01 > JASUTC01. The sequence goes on along the minus strand of JAYEGQ010000002.1, from coordinate 6,050 downwards.
ATGTACTTAGCCGTCCATACGATGAAAGAGCCGGTTACCGGTGTAGCGGGATGGTTTGAAAAAACACATTCTTCTGTCAATTATTCTGTCAATAAAATCGATTCATTCATCAAGAATGATAATCAAAGAATTATAAGACAATTGGAACGCCTAAAAGATCAATACAATACTTCATCAGCTGATCATTTAGCAATTAATGCATAATTAATATGCCGTACATACAACCATCTCTTCATCGGTAAGAATTGCGAGATGATTCTTCTTTGTGATAATCTTAATCAAAACTCCACCGGATAAAGTAACAAGGGGGTTCTCATCTTGATAGAGCACGTTTCCCGATTGCTTGAATTCAGTGTGTAGCTTTTCAGCTTCCTTTTTTCTCAAATCTGTAGATTTACTTTTGAAATAATAATCAATACAACCCTCATAATTTTGAAGATTTATACTTATTTTTTCTTCTGTTTGTTCCAAAAAATTAATCCCGGTGATACCCGGAATTCTCATATCTAAATAATCTCGATATCCAAGTTCTGTATTAATCAATATAACCCTTGAATAGACGTCTAAAACGCCAATATAATTTTCAGTTGTAATGATTTTGTAGGGTGTGTAATTAACTACTCTTCTCCATTGTGCTTCCCAAGTGTTCATATCAAGAGAAATCACTTTTTTATCTGATGTAAAGAGCCACAGACTGTGTTGAATTTTTACAGCGTTGATGATCATACTTGTTCCACTGTAAAGTGTTTTATGTGCCCAATTTGTTATGCTATTGTCCGCTACAATGATATTCCCGTCAAACCAAACAACTTTCGAATCAATGGCTGAAATGAGTTCGTTTTCTATGTCAATAAGGAGAGACTCTTCAGAATTTGTAAGGATTGCTCGCTTATCCTCAAAGAAAACATCCTTGTAAGCACGAGATAAATCCATTCGATATATAACTGTTCCTGGTTTTTCTACTAAAACGATGTCCTTCTTTATCTGCTGGGCAGATGATAATTGGAAGCTTTCCTCGTAAAGCTTATATTCTTTATTCTCAACTACTAATTTGTATTCGCCAGGGATAAGTTCAAACTTTTCATTCTGAGATTGTAACGATTCAACGATTTCTTCATCTTTCATCAAAAGAATCTGTGCCGGAACATTCAAATTAATTGTTAATTCAGCCTTTTTTATGTTATCAAGTGAGATAACCATATCATTTTTAAGATAAATGTATTGAGAATGATTTGCAAATTCTATCTCATGAACTCCTTCATCTAAATACACTCGCACAGGAGCGGTAAATTTTTCACCATCAATAAAAATAGTCTGTGGATCATTGGTTTCAACATTTAATAAAAATTGTTTTTGAGTTAAGTCGAGGTATAAAACGGGGTAAAAGGGAATATCAAATTCCATGTTTCGATTATCCATGGTAATTTTTAATTGTTCATCAAATAACTTGATAACGGAGTACTCTGGGCCTCTATAAAGAATTTCACCGTTGAAGTTAAAAAAATGTTCGGTGTGTATGAGTACTAATTTAGGTAAACTTTTTGAATAATTGCCGAAAGCATTTTGAAAAAAATCCTCTAATTGAGGTTCGTTATTTTCCGAAAAGATAAAAAGAGAATCCATATTGTTGATTCCCCTTGAATCATAAGCAGTTTCAATATAAATAAATCGTTCTTGAAGGCGCTCAGTTTTTACATAAAAACTTTTACCTTCTCCGAGAACAAAACCAATATTTTGCAAGACTGTTTTAATTTCTTCTAAAAGGATTTCTTCTCCTTCATATTCTAAAGTTATCCTTGGCTGCTCCTGCCACCATTCCTCAATTGAAAATTGATTACCATAAGCCATAATCTCAAATTTACCCAAGTATATCTCTTCATTTAAGTTACGATCTGTTAATCTGTATGATTCTATAAGTTCTGAACTAAACCCCACTATTGCAAGAAAAAGTAGTGCAAAAATGAAAAGTTTATTTTTCATCAAATAACCCCTCTATGTCTAACAAAATTATATAAAATAGTCCAAGTTCCGGAAAAAACCTTAAAACCAATAAGAAAGTTAAAAAGAAGGGCGTTCCCTCCCGAAAAAAAAGTGCCGGGAGTCATTTGCGGTAAAAAATTTGAGAAACCGGCATTAGAAAGTAACAACCCAATGGTCCCGGAAATCGGGATGAAAAACATGATGGATTGTTCTATTTTGTGTATGTGCATACTATTCAGATTTTCTTCTATTCGTTTTAAATCCTTCGTACCACTTAGGACCAATAAACCTGTCCCAGCAACAACACCCCCGACAAACCCTCCACCTGGACCAATATGGCCAGAAAAAACGATGTATATTGAAAATATCAGAGATAAAGTAAAGATAAAACTGCCTGCAATTTCCATTCTTAAATCTACTTCTTCAGAGTTAATGGATATCAATTTGGACGGTTTTGTTTTTTTACTGTCAGGAAGCTTTTCCAACACCATATTAACACCAAAAGCAGCAACAAAAAAAACAATGACTTCAAAAATTGTGTCATAGAATCGATAATCAAGATAGATTGCACTGATAAGATTCATTGATGTATTAGACTCAAGGGGGTTTTCCAAATAAGGATTATCAAATCTTTCAAAATCACTGTTTGAAATATAAAAAAACACTACCACACCAAATAGCAATAGTAGAATGAGTACCAAGAGGGACATAAATTTCATCCGATATATCGCCTCACCATCTCTTGAAATTCCCCTGAATTTTTAAGTTCTTTAAGATATTGTCTAAGATCTTCAGCCAATTCCGGTCTATGATGCTCAATTAAAAATTGGTATTGGGCTTCTCTGATAAACTCAAATTCCTCTGCAGGTGTTTCACCTCCCAATATTTCTTTCTTCATTCTTACTAGATCTATTTCTCTTGATCTGGTATCCCGATAGATCTTTGTTTCTAATATCTCTACCTTTAACCATTTTCTTTCGTCAATTCTCATTTCTTCGGTGCTGAAAATTCCCCCGATGATGATATCTGTTTGCTTCCTGTTAATCAGTTGAGAATCTAACACATAATATTCAGCTTCCAGATTTTGTTCGATTAAAAAAGATTTCAACAACTCATACTCAAAACCAGTAAGCTCTTCTTTCTTTCCAAAAATCATGTAAGGAGCGGGAACGTACTTCACTCGAACCATTCCTGTTTTTTTTATGGCAATTAAAAAAACAAATGTTGTAAATCCTGCCCCTAATGCAAGTGATGCAAAAGAAACATCCGGAGCACCCATAAATAAATATGCCCCGGACGTGATTGTTCCAAAAAGCCCAAAATATAAAATGGATGTTTTCAGATTTTTTTCAATTAATAACGTGATAGACACTATTAAAGCAAAAAACCAAAATATAGCTGAAAACATCATCTCTCCTTTATTTAATCACAAACACCGCTTGAGAATCTCCTTCGTTGTTAACGCCTACTTCAGAATAAATGGCTGAGGGATAGGCCATTCCCATTAGTTTTGTCAAAATATCTGAAATGTCTACAAACAAAATCCCGTAATACTTATCAACGGTTTTAAACTCACTGCTCATATTTGTAAACATCTGATTCGAAGTAATTGGAGTTGCTTGTGCCAATTTAGTTTGTATATTTTCAGGTTTTAACGTTGTAATCATCATTTTATTCTGACTTAATACCAAATATGGGTCAAATTCACCCGTTCCAAATTCTTCCATATAAGGGTCGGTTTCAGTCATGTCTTCCATTTTACCAGAGAGTTTCATATATTTCATCCCATTTGAACTCTGTAATTGTTCACTGGAAGACTGAATCATCTGTTCTATATATGCCATATCAGAAGTTCCCAGATCGGCATACATATCAACAGCCATTTCACCGGCTTCAGTCATAGATACATCTAAGCTCAACCGCATATCACCTGTCCAACTTTCCATTAATGTCATGATCATATCCATGGCTTCAGCTGGTATTTCTTCATCACTCATTTTTGCAGCTTGAGTCATAATATTTCTTATTACTGGATCTAACATTGTCCTAAGCTGATCCATATTTCTTAATACCAATGCTCCTCTGACAAAGCCGGGAATGTTCAATTTTTCAATCAAATCAGATTGTCTGTTTCCCATGTTGATTATCATGTCTTTAAACGCTTGGTCTTTATAAGTGTATTGGTTGAAAGTCTCCAGAACCAGTCCGTTATTAACATAACCCTTAGTCCAACCGTATTCCATTTCAACCTTTTCGCTTAAATCAAATTCTAATTCCATGCCATAGGCTTTTTCCATGGCCTCCATCATCTTTTGATTATCCATCTTACCGTTGTAGAAAATCATCCAATTATCCTCTTGATACAGATTAGAGAAAACAGAATTCGTCATGATGTTGTTTGCTTTTGCCTTCATGGCAACGTCCATAGATTCCTGGTCCATTGTGATTAACAAGTGTCCATTATCCTCGGCCAACACAACGGGTCCGTTAGCACCAAATTGCAATTCCATCTGAAGGAGCTTCCCCATTGTTTCAAGGATATCCTTTGGATTTGCAGTTAGCTTTAATATCAATGCAAAATTAAGATCTTCAATGGCCTCCATTAGAGGCCCAAGAGATGCCATTGGATCCATGGCCATCATTTGTTCAGGATCGGCTATCTCATCCATTTGGGCAAGCACATCGTAATTGATCTCACCTCTTACGAACAACCCAATATCTCCTTGTAACAGAGCCCAAACGTTTTCAGGTTTAAATTCAGGATCAGCATATTTCATACTCTCTACCTGTTGTGACAGCATCCCTTCCAAACCCATGTCTCTTAGTAAAAAACCAAAAATAGTCTGCTCCTTTAATTTAGCATAGTTTTCAGGATTATTGACCGATGTGAATGCAAAAACCGAATCAGCAGGAATATAATCCGTTACATCGGAAAATTGAATTGTTACAAAAGCTAATAAAACTAAAAAACTAAAAAAGACCTTTTTCATGTTGCACCTCCAATTTCAGATTACCCTCTTAGTTAATGATATAAATATATCCTCCAAGGTTGGTTCATTTATTCTGATATTTTCAATGGTTGTAAAATTTTCCAACAAAAGCCGTTGTAATTCTTTCACCTTGTTATTTCCTTTGATAGTAATGACGTAATTTTTTTTATCTTCATGTTGTACATCCTGAATCCAGTCTATTGTTTTAAGTTTGTTATAATTGTCTTTGTTTTCAATCAAACCGGATACAAATACTTTTATCTCATCCTTCTTTTTCAATTCGTCAGATTTCAGATTTAAGATACTATCAATGGTAATCAACTGTCCTTTATCAATGATGGCCACTCGTTTACAAATTTCTTCCACAGACCACATCACATGTGTTGTTAAGAGTACCGTTGTATCATTTTCATTGATCTCTAGGATAAAATCCCTTACAACTTGGCGGGATTTTGGATCCAAACCATTTGTGGGTTCATCCAAAACAAGCAATTTCGGATCATGTAAAATACCTCTGCATATATTGATTTTTTGAGCCATCCCAGATGAAAAATTCTTGATCTTTTCATGACGCCACTCCCACATATCAAATTTCTTAAGAAGCATCTCGATCCTCTGGTTTGCCTTTTTTTTCTCGATATTATAAAGACTAGCTGCATGCATCAAGTTTTCTTTGGCACTTAAATGCTGATACAAGATGACTGAAGCGGGAACATAGCCAATGATCTCTCTGATTCCTTTTCTTTTTTTTGTGATATCATTTCCAAATAGCTTGACTGAACCGTTATCAGGTTCAAGAATAGTTGTTAAAATTCTTACCAGAGTTGTTTTCCCCGCTCCGTTAGGACCTAACAAACCAAAGATTTCTCCTTGATTAAAACTGAAGGAAATTTCTTTTAAAGCCTGAATACTTCCAAAATTTTTGCTGATATTGTTGATTTCAACTGCTACAGTGTTACTCAATACGATCACCTAATTTATCAGTTTTTATTTTTCAGATCTCCCAACGAACCGGGACCCGCAATTTCAATACGTTGTCCCTCTTTCTTGATCTTCTCTTCAGCTTCCTCCATTATCTTT
>JAYEGQ010000001.1:0-6553 GCA_034659095.1 Thermotogota bacterium | reverse complement strand
CCCGGCAGTTAAGCTTCCCGCAGCCGATGGTAGTATGGTCATCACGCCATGTGAGAGTAGGTATCGCCTGGCATTGTTATCTTAGAGGACATTTTCGATCTTTTCGGAAATGTCCTTTTTTTATGTTTGAAACCTAAAAAGTCGTTTCTAAATGTTATAATTACGTGATAAGAACGGAAAAGGAAGGTTTGAATGATTATATTGGAAGAATGGATTTCAATTATGGAAGGTCTTTTTAAAGGGTATCGTAAAGGGGAAGAGTCTAAAAATTTACACCGGCAAATTCTTGATACGCTTCATGAGATCGATGTGAAGGAATTAAGTGAGCACGAAGGGGCTAAAGAAAAGATTTCGTTATTCGCCAATCACTATAAAGGGTTTGATCTGTTGGATAAAAATAGACAGGACAAGCGGATTGATAACGCCTTTGTGATGCTGGATAAATTAAAGGCTGAATATCTGTTTCCAAAATCATTAGAAGAACCTTCGAATTGTTCTGATTTGAAGAAACAGGTTGAGGCAATTCGTGGTGTAGGCCCCAAGAGGGGAAAACTTTTTAATTCGCTTGATATTAATACTTTAGAAGACTTACTTTTTCATTTTCCGCGTGTTTACGATGATCGTCGAAAGATCATCCCTTTGGGCCAAGTCATACCCGGAGATAAAATAACCGTTATTGGTACTGTTCACAGTGTCAAGACTACAAAGACCCGGAGGGGAATGAATATACTGCAGGTTCAACTGACCGATGACACCGGTGTTCTTACTTTAAAATGGTTTAATCAACCTTATTTAAATAGGGTGTTTAAAGAGGGGCAAACAATCACAGCAACAGGAAAGGTTAAATCTACTGGTTTGGTAACACGAGAAATGAACGTAGCTGAGTTTGAAGTGGTGAATCAGGATTCAATGGCTCGAAGGATTTATCCGATTTATCCCTTGACTTCCGGTTTATACAATACACAGTTGAGAAGAATCATTGAATCAAATATAAATTTTTCAGCTTGTTTAACAGACTATTTACCTGATACAGTTAAAACTGCAAAAGAATTAACAGCACTCAAAGAAGCTGTCTATGGTGTGCATCTCCCTCAAAGTCAATTGCACTTGGATATCTCGGTTCGTCGATTAAAGTTCGATGATTTTTTCTTCTTTGAATTGGCAACCTATTTTGCAAAAAAAAGAAGAGAAGCTAAGATGAAAAAAGCACCTAAAAAATCTGAGGGGCAACTTACACAGAAGTTGATGTCTAAACTACCGTTTCAATTAACGAATGCACAGAGGAAGGTGCTTGAAAGACTTAGAAGCGGTTTAAAAAAAGAAACCTTGATGAATTTACTGATCCAAGGAGATGTGGGTTCAGGAAAAACAATTGTAGCATTGCTGGGTATTTTACATGCTATAGAAGCCGGATATCAATGTTGTATTATGACGCCTACGTCTATACTATCCACACAACATTATCAGAACATCACAAAATTCCTGAAGGATTTACCGGTTGAAACGCGGTTATTACTCAGTAAAACACCATCTAAAGGAAAGACAGAAACCAAAAGACAAATCGCCAATGGTGAAGTGGATATTGTTATCGGAACGCATGCTGTAATACAGGATGATGTTGAATTCAAAAAACTTGGTCTTGTGGTGATAGATGAACAACATCGATTTGGCGTACGGCAAAGAGAAACGCTGATAAAGAAAGGTGATCAGGTGGATACAATTGTTATGACGGCCACCCCAATTCCCCGTACTTTGTCTCTTTCAGTGTTTGGCGACTTGGATATTGCTTCCATTGATGAAATGCCACCGGGAAGAAAACCCGTTAGAACAATGTTGCTCCCCCAGGAGAAGATAGAGGAGCTTTATACCTTTTTGAAGAATGAGATTGATAACCAGGGACAAGTGTTTATCGTATATCCTCTTGTTGAAGAATCCGAGGCGTTGGATTTAAAGGATGCCACGTCTATGTATCAGTCATTGAAAGAAAGTTACTTCAATGATTATCAAGTGGGTCTTTTACATGGAAAAATGAAACCGGATGAAAAAGACCAGATAATGGAGGATTTTATCAACAGGAAGTATGATATTTTGGTTTCAACTACCGTCATCGAAGTGGGGATAGACGTTCCCTCAGCTACTGTGATGGTTATTGAACATCCTGAAAGATTTGGTTTAGCTCAATTACATCAATTAAGAGGAAGGGTTGGTAGAAACAAAAAGAAAGGATATTGTTTTTTAGTGACTGCAGATAAATCAAGAGGGAATTTTGAAAGATTATCTTATTTTGCTTCGCATACGAATGGTTTTGAACTGTCGGAGTACGATCTTCAGTTAAGGGGACCAGGAGAAGTGATGGGTGTAAGGCAACATGGCCTCCCTTCATTTCGATTGGCTAATCTTATCGATGACAGAGATTTGCTTCTTCAGGCAAGATCCGAGGCCATAAAATTGTTGGAGTCAGATCCTGAATTAAAGGATTATATACAGTTACGGGAATATATCGAAACTGCATTTAAAGACAGAATGAATCTTATAGATATAGGGTAGGAGGTTTATCATGGATGCAATAGAACTCAGGCACAAAATACATATGAATCCCGAAACGGCTTATAAAGAATATGAAACTACAAACTTGTTGGAACAAACACTTGGAAAATTCTCTGAGATAATTGTCCATAAGCCGTTTGATACAGGACTTATCGGAGAATATAAGGTAAATGAAGGGGATTATCTTCTGTTTAGAGCAGATATTGATGCTCTCGCAATTGAAGAAAAAACGGGTTGGGAATTTGCCTCAAAGAACAGCAAGATGCACGCCTGTGGTCATGATGTGCATACTTCTATTTTGTATGGGTTGATTGAAAAAGTCTGTGAGAAAAAACCGGATAAAAACCTCCTGTTTTTCTTCCAACCGGCTGAAGAAGGTGGTGGAGGGGCAAAAGTAACAATTGACACCGGTTTTTTTGAAAATTACTCTATTCAACATGCTTTTGCCCTTCATGTGAACGATGAGTACGACTTCGGTACCATTGCTTTTAACAATGATGTATTGTTTGCTTCAGCCATGGAATTGTTTGTGGATTTTCAGGGGAAACCCACTCATGTGGCAACACCAGAAAAGGGGAAAAATGCCTTTAATGCCTTAAGAATGTTTTTAGATGCTGCCGAAAAGATTCCAATAACACAATCAAATCCTTTGTTACTTGTGGTAGGTAAAGCTATTGCAGGAAGTGCTCCAAATATCGTTCCTGAAAATGCAAAGATCGAAGGTAGTATCCGATCATTGGATATGAATCAAAGTCAGCGATTCTTTGAACAGCTTCAAGTTGTTGGAAAAGGAGTTTCTCTTGCAACCGGTGTGGAAGTTGATGTGAAGAAAAGAGCCTTTTATCCTGAAGTCAGAAACGATCCTAAACTATTTGAGAGACTGTATTACGAACTGGGGAAAAAATTTAAAACCATAAAAACAAATTATGCGATGACCGGTGAAGACTTTGGTTTTTTCACCAGAAAATATCCATCAGTCATGTTCTGGTTAGGTACACAAAAGGATGAAAAACATGGTTTGCACAGTCCGTATTTCTTACCCTCTGATGATTTGATTCCCATGGGAAGCGAGATGCTGTATTCCATATTGGAGCTTTTTTTGGCGTAACTGTGTAACGATCCTTTAAATCGTACCAACAATTGTGGCGAAGGAGTGTTGTAAGGATATGAATAAAAAACTTTTCAAAAACTATTTGATTTTTTCTGGTTGTGATCCACATGATTTGTTTATGGGGAGCATACTGGTTGATAATGGTGAGATTGTTGAAATAATCAAGGGAGTAGATATTCCTGATCATTTAGATGCCCAGGAGATTGAAGGCAATGGAAAAATACTCATGCCGGGTTTTATCAACTTACATACACATATTTATTCCACTTTTGCAAGGGGTATGGGGTTTAGTCCCTTTAATCCTTCTGCATTTCGGGAATTGCTGGAACAATTGTGGTGGCGATTGGATCGGGCACTTAACATTGAAGATGTTTATTATAGTGCTCTTACTGCATCGATTGAAATGGTGAGAAATGGTGTGACTACGTTTGTTGACCATCATTCCAGCCCAAATGCCACCAGGGGGAGTTTGAATCAAATAGTCAAGGCTTGTATACAAGAAGGTGGTATGAGGGGAATTGTTTGCTATGAAACCAGTGATCGTGATGGAAAGAAGGTAAAGCGTGAGGCGATTGCAGAAAATCTTGAAGCACAATCACTTGTGAAACAATATCCTGCAAGAGCAGCCGGTTTATTCGGATTACACGCTTCGTTTACTTTAGAGGATGAAACCCTTTCAGCCTGTGCAGATAGTGGGGTACCTATCCACGTTCATGTTGGCGAGGGTCCTGAAGATGGGCAAACCCATTTAGAAAAGTATCAAATCTCACCAATCGAGCGTTTTGAGCACTTTGGACTGTTGAATGATCAGTCTCTTCTAGTCCATTGCCTGCATGTTCAAGATTCCGATTTACCGATTATTAAGAAAAATGGCTCGCGAGTGGTCTTTAATCCTCAGTCTAATATGAACAACGGGGCTGGATTGCCAGATTATTCGAAATTTAAAAACTATGATATTCCGGTAAACCTTGGCAATGATGGTTATGGATTTGACTTAACCCGGGACATGAGAATGCTTTTATTGAGTCAGCATTTGCTAAAAAAAGATCCCGTCGCTTTTTCTGTGGAGGATTTGTTTGATGTGGTTTTCAGGAACAACGCCAATTATGTGTCAAAAACACTCCAAACAAAGCTGGGGAAAATTGAACAGGGATACAAAGCAGATTTTGTGACATTTGATTATCAGCCGCCCACACCTATGAACGGTGATAATTTTCTCTCCCACTTTTATTTTGCCATCATAGAAAATTGCAAACCCGTTGATGTTTTTGTTAACGGGGATTATTTGTTGAGAGACGGGCAATTTACCCTGTTGGATGAAGAGCAGATATTAAAGGCATCGAAAAAACAGGCTGAATCCTTGTGGAAGAGAATCTAAGCTTTACCATCTTCTCTTTTTCTCAGCAGAGTGATGATGAGTACCATAATAAAAGTCCCGCTGAAAAGGAAAAACGGAAAGAGATAACCCCATTGAATGCCAAAAGCACTACTGATTTTTCCGATGACGAAACCGGCAGTAAGACTTCCGAAAGAAGCAAAAGCCGAGAATAGAGAAAGGGAGAATCCCAGCCCTTTGTCGATGGTTTCCACCAGTAGTGACTGTAGTGTGGGGAAAATGGATGAGTGCATAAATCCAGAAAGAGCTATAAAAATAGACAGAAAGAGATAGGAATTGACCGGGTTCTGTGCCAGGAATGTAATAGGCAGTCCGATGAGAGTCACCAGCATTAACCACTTCAAATGGCCAACTTTGTCCACCCATTTGGCTGAAAGGAAACGGCCTATAAGAAGACCTATCCAGAACATTGACGGGAGTATACTGGAAAGTTCTTCACTGTTTTTCATTTTATCGGTGGAATAAATAGGTGCCCAAGAAAAGACACCGATTTCCGACCCGACGTAAAAGAAAATGGCGCCGCAGATCAGCCAAAAGTATTTGTTTTTCAATGTAAATCCAACGCCTGACAGGGCATTTTTTCTTTCCTCTTTTTTTCTTTCAGGCATATGAATCTTCAAAACATTTGAAAAGAAAAACGGAATGCATGTATAACCTGCTATAACGAAAAAGAAAGCCCTATAAGGGAGTTCTTGGGAAATGAAGTAGGATGCAACAAATGGGCTCAACATTGAGCCTAATGCGAAAAATGCGTGAATGAGATTCAGCAAAGAACCACTTTTCCCCCTAAACCTTCCACTTATTGGCGGGATGGAGATCTCCATTACAGAGATGCTGAATCCAATGATAAGATTCCCGGCAAACAAGGTGAATGTCCCTTGAGCCAACGCAAATAAGAGTACTCCTACCGGAAATAATAAAAAAGACAAAAAGAGCGGTTTTTTAGAACCGATAGAGTCAATGAATAAGCCGGATACTAAAGCTCCCGTCAAAAAACCAATAGAATTTGCAGCGTATATGACCCCAACATCACTGTATGAAAGCGAAAGGGCTTTTCTTATAACAGGCATCACAGCTGAAATATAAGTGTTGATTGCCCCCATGATTAAAAATGTGTTGTATCCTAAGGCTTTATAAGCGGTTAAATCTTTCACAATCACACCTCTTGACTTTGTTTTGGTTTAAGAGACGAACTAATATGAAGAATGTCAAAACCCCTGTTATGACTACCGGAAGATAGAAAACAAGAAGTCTCCACATCAGAATCCCGGCACCTATTATACCTTTTATTCGCATGAACATCATCCCAAGAATATGCAAGCTACTGGCTATTATACAATATATATCACGATTAGAAACACTTTCTCTAAAAATTTTCAAGGGGGTATAAGTCTTTGTTATAATCTTTCTGGTTTTACTCAGAGACTCAAGGGGTAATAAGTTCAGCCGGTACTCCCCCAGGGTGCCGGCGCTTTTTTTATTCGAGCTAAGTCGAAGCC